>NZ_JBEZJP010000090.1:0-23816 GCF_040653175.1 Actinomadura sp. NPDC048032 | reverse complement strand
ACTGGAAGGACCGCGACAGTGCCATCTGACACGGCGCCCGTCGAGAACGCGCCCGCCGACGCCGGGCCGCCCGAGCCGAACCACGTCCTGGAGTTGAGCTGGAGGGGGAGCTTGGTGACGTCTGCGTAGCTTGTTGGAGAAGGCGCTTTTTGCGGGTGGCGCTGGTCTGTGGCGGTGAGGCTTGCGGGAACGGTGTCGAGCGTCGTCCGGCGGCGTGGCTTCGACTGTGGCGGCCGTGGGTTGGGTGGGTCGGTGACCAAGGGGGGTTGGGGGGTGATGGCTTCTGGGGCGGGCTGAGTCGGCGGCCGGTTCGGGGTGGATGGTCTTTGCGGGTGGTTCTGGGCCCGGGGGTTAGGTCGGGTGGGTTAGGAGGGTGGGGAGGGGGATGTTGGTGGTCTGGGTCAGCCAGCCGAAGCCGCCCAGGCCTGAGGGGTCGGTCAGTTCCGCGTCTTCGCCCGCGTGGCAGAGGGCGGCCACGTAGGCGCGCGGGTCCCGGTGGGCCAGGTCGAGGGGTGGGCGGGTTCCCGAGAGGCCCAGGGCGCGGAGGGCCTCGCGCTGGGTCGTCAGGAGGCTGGAGGTCGCGCCGGCGCGGCGGCCGGCGACCAGGCAGGCGTCGAGTGCGACATGGGCGGTGACGTCGCACGATCCGTCCGGGACGGCGGGGACGGTCGCGCCGTCGCGGTAGCCGGTCAGCGTCCCGTAGACGGGGCGGGACTCGCGGGAGTGCGAGTAGTCGACGGCGAGCGCGAGCCCGGCGGACAGGCGGCCGATCACGGAGGCCCAGGCCGCGCAGCGCGGGTGCCCGATCTCGGCGCGGTCGCCGGGTTCGGCGAGCGGCCACCACAGATCCAGCCAGCCGGTGTCTTCGGCGGACGGCGGCGGCCCCGGCCGCTCGGTGCCGGTGAAGGGGTCGACCAGCACGGTCCGGACGCCCTCGGGGGTGCGTTCCACCACGTCCAGCGGCACGTTGTCGAGCCACTCGTTCGCGACGGCGAGGCCGGTGATGCGGGCGGGCAGGTCGGGGCGCCAGACGATCCGGGACGGGACGTCGGCGGGGCGCGGCGCGAGTTCCACCGCCGTCGGGACGAGCCGGGCGTCCAGATCCGGCGGCACGCAGGCCAGGATGTTGCCGAGCAGGCGGCCGGAGCCGGCGCCGATGTCGACCACGTCGAGCCGGTCGGGGTGGCCGAGCAGGGCGTCGACCTCGACCAGCAGGCGGGCGATGGCGGCGGCGAACCGCGGCGAGGCGTGCACCGAGGTGCGGAAGTGCTCGGCGGGGCGTTCGCGCCGGTAGAAACCGTCCTCTCCGTACAGGGCCCGCTCCATCGCGGTGCGCCACGTCAGCCATCCGGAAACCAGCGACTCCACGACTGCGACGTTACCGTGGGTGGCGGGCCATCCTTGCGGTGGACGCGGGTCCGACCTGCGGCTGATCCAGGAGTGACCTGCGGGTACGTACGCTGTCGGCATGGTGGCGAGCACATGGGAGTGGCTGCGGGGCAAGAAGCCGCTCGTCGACGCCTTCTTCGCGCTGCCGGTCGTGTTCTTCTCGGTGCCGTCGCTGCTGGTGGGGCCGAGCGGGATCGGCGCCGGGCCCTACGTGCTGCTGACCTTCGCGCTGGCGGGGCCGCTGGTGCTGCGCAGGACGTTCCCCCGGACGGTCTTCGCCGTCGTCGCGCTGGTCTCCTGCGTCCAGTGCGTGGTGGGGCAGATCCCGGTGCCGGCGAACGTGGCGGTCCTGATGGGGCTCTACACGGTCGCGGCAGGGTGCACGTTCCGCTGGGGGCTCGCGGCGGCCCTGATCGGCGAGGTGGGCGCGGTCATGGTCACCTACCGCTACCCGAGCGGCGCCGATGACCGGAAGTTCACGTTCGTCATGATGACGGTGCTGGTGGCGGGCGTGTACGTCCTCGGCCTGCACATGCGCACGCGGCGGGCGTACCTGCGTTCGGTGGAGGAGCGGGCCGAGCGGTTGGAGCGCGAGCGTGACAACGAGGTCAAGGTGGCGATGGCGACCGAGCGCGCCCGTATCGCCCGGGAGCTGCACGATGTGGTGGCCCACAACGTCAGCGTGATCGTGGTGCAGGCGGACGGCGCGTCCTACGCCATCGACACCGATGTGGGGCGGGCTCGGCAGGCGCTCGACACGATCTCCTCGACGGGGCGGCTGGCGCTCGCGGAGATGCGGCGGCTCCTCGGCGTGCTGCGCGAGGACGACGACGCGGGGGCGTACGCGCCGCAGCCGGGCGTGGCGCAACTGGACGAGCTGGTCGAGCAGGTCCGCGCGGCCGGGCTGCCGGTGGAGTTCGAGGTCGACGGCGACCCCGAGGCCATGTCGGAGGGGCGCCAGCTCACCGTCTACCGGATCGTCCAGGAGGCGCTGACCAACACGCTCAAGCATGGTGGCCCGCGGGTGAGCGTGTCGGTGCGGCTGTCCTACTCCGGCGACGCGCTGGAGATCCGGGTGGTCGACGACGGCCGCGGGGCGGCCGCGCCCGACGACGGCCGCGGCCACGGGCTGGCGGGGATGCGCGAACGCGTCGCCGTGTACGGCGGCACGGTCACCGCCGCCCCGCGCACCGGCGGCGGTTTCGAAGTGGCGGCGGTCCTCCCGGTGCGCGAGGAGGTCGCCGCGTGACCGGCGGCGGGCGTGACCAGGGCTTGCGGCGTCCCTCGCCGGGTGTGCGGGGAGTCGCGGACAGGGAGATGGCATGACGGACGTGGCGGCCCCCATCCGGGTGGTGCTCGTGGACGATCAGGAGCTGGTGCGGGCCGGGTTCAGGATGGTGCTGGACGCGCAGCCCGACATCGAGGTCGCCGGGGAGGCCGGGGACGGGTTGCAGGCGCTGGACCTGCTGCGGAACACGCGGGCGGACGTGGTGCTGATGGACGTCCGGATGCCGCGGATGGACGGGATCGAGGCGACGCGGCAGGTGGTGGCGCGGTCCGGGCCGAAGGTCGTCATCCTGACCACGTTCGACCTGGACGAGTACGCGTTCGCCGCGATCAAGGCGGGCGCGGGCGGGTTCCTGCTGAAGGACGCGGGGCCGGCGCAGCTCATCGAGGCGATCAAGGCGGTGCACTCGGGGGACGCGGTGGTGGCGCCGAGCACGACCAAGCGGCTGCTGGACCGGTTCGCGGTGCATCTGCCGGACGCCGAGGAGAAGGCGGTCGGGGCGCTGGAGAGCCTGACCGACCGGGAGAACGAGGTGCTGCGGCTCGTCGCGCGCGGCATGTCGAACGCGGAGATCGCCGGTCGGCTCTACGTCTCGGAGGCCACGGTGAAGACCCATATGGGGCGAATCCTGATGAAGCTCGGCGTGCGCGACCGGGTGCAGGCCGTCGTGTTCGCTTACGAGACAGGTCTGGTCAAAAGCGGTCAGACCGGCCCATCCGCATAATGCCTTGATCAGTCCATGATCATCATTTGGCGGCATCCTGGGCCGCCCATTCGATCTTCATTAACGTAGCCGGGTAACTACCGTACGCGACGCCGTTCTCAGCGGGCGACGTCGGCAATGTCACCTCGGGCACTGCTAAGCCCAACGTACGGGAGGACTCTCGTGTTCAAGAAGCTTGCCGCCACCGGCATCCTCGGCTTCGCCATCGCCGGCTCCGCCCTCGCAGCGGCGCCCGCGTACGCCGCCACCTACGGTGGCGGGTGGGATGACCACGGCAAGGGCCACCACCATGACAAGGGTCACCACGGCAAGGACCATGACGAGAACTGGTTCAGCCACAACAGCACCAGCGGCAACTTCGGGATTCTCAACGGGACCCAGGTGATCGCGCCGATCTCGGTGCCCATCGACGTCTGCGGCAACGCCATCGCCGTCGTCGGCGGTGCGAGCGCCCACTGCAAGGGCGGCGCGTCCGTCAACTACGGGCACTGACACGCACTGGACGGGCCTGCCACCCGTCTTCGAGGCGCCGGAGACCGACGATGTCTCCGGCGCCTTCGCACGTCCGGCCCCGCTCCGGCCGGCTCTACGAGCGTCAGGGCGGGCGCCATGGGGCCTCGGGCAGGGTCGGCGGGTGGAGGGACGGACGCGTACGACTCAGGTCGTACGCGGGCGAGCCGGATGGCCTTGAGAGTGAGGCCGAGCGTGGCCGCCGGGTCGATGGCAGGGACGGCGCTGGTTCCTAGCGTGGAGCGCGTCCATCCACGACCCGAAGGAGTCACCGTGACCAGCACGTTCGCCGAGCCGCCCGGGGGATCCCCCGCCGCCGGGGCGCCGCCGGCCGTCAGAGCCGAGGGCGTGTCCAAGGTGTACGGGTCGGGTGACGCGGCCGTCCACGCGCTCCGCAGGGTCGGCGTCGGGTTCGCCAGGGGCGCGTTCACCGCGATCATGGGGCCGTCCGGGTCGGGGAAGTCGACGCTGATGCACTGCCTGGCCGGGCTGGACACCGTCAGCGGCGGGCGGATCGTCCTCGGCGACGCCGAGATCACCGGGATGGGCGACCGGCAGCTGACCATGCTGCGCCGCGACCGCGTCGGGTTCGTGTTCCAGGCGTTCAACCTCCTGCCGACGCTCACCGCCGAGCAGAACATCCTGCTGCCCATGGAGCTGGCCGGCCGCAAGCCCGACCGGGCGTGGTTCGAGCGGGTCGTCGACACCCTGGGCCTGCGGGAACGGCTCGGGCACCGGCCGAGCGAGCTGTCGGGCGGCCAGCAGCAGCGAGTGGCGTGCGCCCGCGCGATCGTCGCCCGGCCCGAGGTGATCTTCGCGGACGAGCCGACCGGCAACCTCGACTCCCGCGCGGGCGCCGAGGTCCTGGGGTTCCTGCGCTCCTCGGTCCGCGAGATGGGGCAGACGATCGTGATGGTCACCCACGACCCGGTGGCCGCCTCGTACGCCGACCGGGTGGTGTTCCTGCGGGACGGGGAGATCGTTTCGGAGATCTTCCAGCCGACCCCGGACACCGTCCTGGACCGGCTGAAGGGCCTGGGCGCGTGATGCTGCGGACGACTCTGGCGGGCCTGCGCGCCCACAAGCTGCGGCTGCTGCTCACGGCGGTGGCGATCACCCTCGGCGTCGGCTTCATCTCGGGGACGTTCGTCCTGACGGACACGCTGGACGAGGGCGTCTCCAAGACGTTCGCCAGGTCGGCCGACAAGGTCGACTACGCGGTGCTGCCCAAGAGCGACGACACCGACAAGGGCGTCCCGCCGGCGCTGCTCGGACAGATCAAGGCGCTCCCCGGGGTCACGGACGTCCAGGGAGCCGTGAAGGGGGACGCCGCCCTCGTCGGCAAGGACGGCAAGGCGGTCGGCGACTTCCCGACGGTCGGGATGTCCGTGCCGTCCGGACGTCTCCTGCGCTACGACGTCGAGAAGGGGCGTCCCCCGTCCGGCGGGGGCGAGACCGTGCTCGACACCCAGCTCGCCAAGCGGGAGGGCTACTCCGTCGGGAACGCGGTGACGGTCCTGGACCACGGGAACCGGCCGCACCGGTTCACGGTCGTCGGACTGGTCGACTTCGGCATCGACCAGGAGGCGAGCTTCCGGGGAGCCGTGGGCTTCGACCCGGCGACCGCGATGCGCATGACCGGCGAGAAGACCTATCGCGAGCTCGACGTCGCGGGCGGGTCCGGGACCGCCGTCAGGGCCGCCGCGGGAGGCGCCTACCGCGTGTACACGGGCGAGGAGCTCGGCGCGCGGCTGGCCAGGGCCGCCGGCGCCGACACCAAGATCATTAGAACCGGTCTGCTGATCTTCGGGCTGGTCGCGATGCTGGTGTCCGCCCTGGTCATCTACAACACGTTCTCGATCCTGATCGCCCAGCGCATGCGGGAGATGGCGCTGCTGCGCTGCGTCGGCGCGACCCGCCGGCAGGTGTTCGGGAGCGTGGTGGCGGAGTCGGCCGTCGTGGGCCTGGTCGGCTCCCTGCTCGGCCTCGTCGCCGGGGTCGGCCTCGGCGAGGGCGCGCTGGTCGTGGTCAGCAAGCTGAACGAGCGCGTGGCCGTCGCCGGGCCGTCCCTGGCGGTGCGGACGGTCCTGGTCGGCCTGGCGGTCGGGATCGTGGTCACGGTCCTGTCCGCGCTGCTGCCCGCCCGCGCGGCCACCCGGGTCTCGCCGGTCGCCGCGCTGCGCGCCGACCTGGAGCCGGGCGCCGGACGGTTCAGGCTCGGCCCGGTGCGCACCGTCCTCGCCGTCCTGCTGGGCGCCGCGGGGCTGGCCATCGGCGGTCTGGGCTCGCTCGGCATGGAGAAGGGCGAGACCGCGATGTACGCGGTCGCGTTCGCCGGCGGAGTGTTCTTCCTCGGTGTGATCGCGGCGATGCCGGCGCTCGTGCGTCCGCTCGGACGGGTCGCGGGCGCGGTCCCGGCGCGGCTCGGCGGCGTCCCGGGACGGCTGGCGGTGGCGAACGCGCAGCGCGCGCCCCGCCGCACCGCCACCACGACGATCGCGCTGACCGTCGGCGTCGGGCTGATGAGCCTGTTCGCGGTGGTCGCGGCGAGCGGCAAGGCGACGGCGGCGCAGAAGCTGGAGGAGCAGTTCCCCGTCCAGTTCCAGATCCGGCCGCAGAGCTTCGACGGGACCCTCCCGCACGCGCTGGCCGAGACGCTGCGCACCCGGCCCGAGGTCGCCGCCGTGGTCGAGACCCGGCGCAAGGAGACCCGGGTCGGCGGCGACGAGGCCGACATCTCGACGATCACCACGTCGGCGCTCGGGAAGATCCTCAAGCCGGAGTTCGAGCACGGGTCGCTGGACGCCGCCCTGAAACCCGGCACGGCGATGGTGGACGAGAAGACGGCCGAGACGGCCGGCCGGGCGATGGGGGACACGCTGCGGGTCCGGACGGCGAACGGCGCCGTCCCCGTGAAGATCACCGCCGTCTACGCGGCGGGCGCGGGCCTCGACGGGATCATCGTCCCGGAGCGGGACTTCACCCGGTACTTCGGCGCCGTGGACCCGGCGGGGATCTACGTCAAGACCCGCGACGACGTGCCCGCCTCCCAGTCGCGCCGGGTCGTGGACGCGGCCGCGCGCCCCTACCCGGCGGCGAAGGTCTCCTCGTCCGCCGAGTTCGAGGAGACGATGACCAAGGCCATCGACACGGTCTTGATGATCTTCGGTGGGCTGCTCGGGCTGGCGATCGTCATCGCCCTCTTCGGCATCGCCAACACGCTGACCCTGTCGGTCGTGGAGCGCACCCGCGAGTCGGCGCTGCTGCGCGCCCTCGGCCTCACCAAGCGCCAGCTGCGCCGGATGCTGTCGGTGGAGGCGCTGGTCATGGCGGTCATCGGCGCGGCCACCGGCGTCGTGCTCGGGGTCGGCTTCGGCTGGGCCGCGACGAACGCGATGGCGAGCGACTCGGTCTTCTCGCTGCCCTACCTGCAGGTCGTCGGGTTCGTGGTCCTCGCGGGCGCGGCCGGGACCGCCGCGGCCGTGCTCCCCGCGCGGCGCGCCGCGAAGACGTCCATCGTGGAGTCCCTCGCGCATGACTGAATGGGGGCGGGGTGACGATCGTCACCCACCGGACCGCGCGGCCGGGTCCCGCGGGTAGCCTGGTGCGCGCACGTCCGGTACCTACCTGAGGACTGGAACGAACCGATGGACCCACAGGTCACCCCTTCTTCCGGCACGCCCGGAAACGGGACGGGCCCCGGTACGGGAGCAACCCCCGACACCGCCCGGAAGAGCGCTGTCTCTGGTGGGGGGGCGACCCCCCACACCCCCCGGAAGAGCGAGATGGAGACCCCGGAGGACCGCCCCGCGCGCCTCGCGGTCGGCGTCGTCGGCGCCGGCCGCGTCGGCACGGCGCTCGGCGCCGCGCTGGCCCGCGCGGGCCACCGCGTCGTCGCCGCGGCCGCCGTCTCGGAACGGTCGCGGGCCCGCGTCGAGGAACGCCTCCCCGGAGCCGACGTCGCCACCCCGCAGGACGTGGTCGCCGCCGCCGACCTCGTGCTGCTGACCGTCCCGGACGACGAGCTTCCCGAGCTCGCGACCGGCCTCGTGTCCGCGGGCGTCCCGGTCACCGGCAAGCTCGTCCTGCACACCAGCGGCCGCTACGGCACCGCCGTCCTGGACCCGCTCACCCGCGCGGGCGCGCTGCCGCTGGCCCTGCACCCCGTGATGACCTTCACCGGGCGCCCGGACGACGTGAACCGGCTCACCGGCATCTCGTTCGGCGTCACCTCGCCGGAGCCGCTGCGCCCGGTCGCCGAGGCCCTCGTCCTGGAGATGGGCGGCGAACCCGTCTGGATCACCGAGGAGGCGCGCCCGCTCTACCACGCGGCGCTCGCCGGAGGCGCGAACCACCTGGTCACGCTGGTCGTGGAGGCCATGGACCTGCTGCGCGCCGCAGGCGTGGCCGAGCCCGGCCGGATGCTCGGTCCGCTCCTCGGCGCCGCCCTCGACAACGGGCTGCGGCTCGGCATCGACGGGCTCACCGGGCCCGTCGCGCGCGGGGACGCCGGGACGGTGGCGGGCCACGTCGAGGAGCTCGGCAGGGTGTCGGCGGAGAGCCGCCGCGCCTACATCGCGCTGGCCCGCCTCACCGCCGACCGCGCGCTCGGCGCCGGACTGCTCAAACCCGAGGACGCCGAACGGCTCCTCGAAGCGCTGGCCGACTGAGGGCCCCGGCCCGCAGACGGCTCCGACCGACGAACAGCTCTCCGACCAGCAGACACCTCCGACCGACAGACAGGGCCCGGCCGAAGGCACCGGCCGACCGGACAGGAAGGGAACGGCATTGGTTTCTGGCGTTTCCGGCGAGCGCGGCCCCGGCCGGCGCCCGCCGTCGCGTGAGGGGACGGACGCGTCGTGACACCGATCGTCGCGCGCACGCGCGAGAAACTGGCGCAGGCCCGGTCGAAGACCGGGGGGACGCTGGCGCTCGTCCCGACCATGGGCGCCCTGCACGAGGGGCACCTGTCGCTGATGCGCGAGGCCCGCCGCAGGGCGGACGCGGTCGCGGTCAGCGTCTTCGTCAACCCGCTCCAGTTCGGGCCGGGCGAGGACTTCGACCGCTACCCCCGCACGTTCGCCGCCGACCTGGAGGCATGTGCCGCCGAGGGCGTGGACTTCGTGTTCGCGCCGGCGCGCGAGGTCATGTACCCGGAGGAGCCGCAGGTCACGATCAAGTCGGGGCCCATGGGCGAGGTCGTCGAGGGGGCAGCGCGTCCCGGCCACTTCGACGGGATGCTCACCGTCGTGCTGAAGCTGCTCAACCTCGTCCGCCCCGACGTGGCGGTCTTCGGGGAGAAGGACGCGCAGCAGCTCGCGATGATCCGGCGGATGGTCGCCGACCTGAACGTCCCCGTGGAGGTGATCGGCGCGCCGACCGTCCGCGAGCCGGACGGGCTGGCGCTGTCGAGCCGCAACCGCTACCTGTCCGCCCCCGAACGCCGGACCGCGCTCGCCCTCTCGCGCGCCCTCCGGGCCGGGGCCGGCGCCGCCGCCTCCGGCCCGGACGCCGTCCTGGCGGCCGCGCGCGCCGTCCTCTCCGAGGCCGAGGCCGCCGACCCGCCCCTCGCCCTGGACTACCTGGTCCTCGTCGACCCGTCGACCTTCACCGAGATCACCGGACCGCACTCCGGCCGGGCCGTCCTCGCCGTCGCGGGCCGCGTCGGCGCCACCCACCTCATCGACAACGTTCCCCTCCAGCTCGGCAAGGAGCACTGATGTTCCGGACGATGTTCAAGTCGAAGATCCACCGCGCCACGGTGACCCAGGCGGACCTGCACTACGTCGGCTCGCTGACCATCGACCAGGACCTGATGGACGCCGCCGACCTGCTGCCCGGCGAGCAGGTCTCGATCGTCGACATCGACAACGGCGCCCGCCTGGAGACCTACCTGATCGCAGGCGAGCGCGGCTCCGGCGTCATCGGGATCAACGGCGCCGCCGCCCGCCTCGTGCAGCCCGGCGACCTGGTCATCATCATCAGCTACGCGCAGATGACCGACGCCGAGGCCCGCGAGTTCGTCCCCGCCGTCGTGCACGTCGACCGCTCCAACAAGATCATTTCGCTGGGCTCGGACCCGGCCGAGCCGGTGCCCGGCACCGGCACGACCCGGGGCGACCTGATCCGAAACTGACCTTCGGCGGGGGCCGGGGGTCCGGCCGCTCCGGGGTTAGGGTCATAATGACGAGAACCGACCCCGGAGGAGGGCTCGTGATCCCTTCCGTTCTGCACGCCCCCGCGCCCGGCTGGACCGCCGACGCCGACGTCGTCGTCATCGGGTCCGGCATCGCCGGCCTGGTCGCCGCGCTGCGCTGCCGCCCCCACGGCCGGGTGCTGCTCGTCACCAAGGCCCTCCTGGACGCCGGGTCGACCCGGTGGGCGCAGGGCGGCATCGCCGCCGCGCTCGCGCCCGACGACACCCCCGAGGAGCACCTGGCCGACACCCTCACCGCGGGTGTCGGCGTCTGCGACGAGGACGCCGTCCGGGCCCTCGTCACCGAGGGGCCGGACGCGGTCCGCAGCCTGATCGACCTCGGCACGGCCTTCGACCGCTCCGGCGGCGACATCGCGCTCACCCGCGAGGGCGGCCACCACCGGCGCCGCATCGCGCACGCGGGCGGGGACGCCACCGGCGCCGAGATCAGCCGCGCCCTGCTCGCCGAGCTCAAGGACTCGGGCGTCGAGGTGATCGAGCACGCCCTGGTCCTGGACCTGCTGAAGGACGCCGCGGGACGCGCCGCGGGCGTCACCCTGCACGTCATGGGCGAGGGGCAGCCCGGCGGCGTCGGCGCCGTCCGCGCCCGCGCCGTCGTGCTCGCCACCGGCGGGCTCGGCCAGGTGTTCACCGCCACCACCAATCCCGAGGTCTCCACGGGCGACGGCGTCGCGCTCGCGCTTCGCGCCGGGGCGAAGGTCACCGACCTGGAGTTCGTCCAGTTCCACCCGACCGTGCTGTGGCTCGGCGAGGGCGCGACCGGACAGCAGCCGCTGATCTCCGAGGCCGTCCGCGGCGAGGGCGCGCACCTGGTCGACCACGCCGGCGTGCGCTTCATGACCGGACGCCACGAGCTCGCCGAGCTGGCCCCCCGCGACGTCGTCACCAAGGGGATCATGACCCGGATGCGCGAGACGGGCGCGTCCCACATGCTGCTCGACGGCCGCCACTTCGGCGCGGCGATGTGGGAGACCCGGTTCCCGACCATCCTGGCCGCGTGCCGCCACCACGGCATCGACCCGGTGACCGAGCCCATCCCGATCGTGCCCGCCGCCCACCACGCCAGCGGCGGCGTGCGCACGGACCTGCACGGCCGCACGTCCGTCCCCGGCCTGTACGCCTGCGGCGAGGTCGCCTGCACGGGCGTCCACGGTGCGAACCGCCTCGCCTCCAACTCCCTCCTGGAAGGCCTGGTCTTCGCCGCCAGAATCGCCGAAGCCCTCTCGGACGACCTCCCCGCCTCCCACCCGCGCGGCCCCCTGGCTCCTGCCGCACCAGCCCCTGACCTCCTTTCGAACCACACACCCACCACCCCGCCACCCCTGGAGCAGGCCGCGCCAGCCCCCGAGCAGGCCGAGCCAACCCCTGTGCAGGCTGTCTCGGCCCCAGCGCAAGCTGTTCCGGTGCCCGCGCAGGCTGCTCCCGCTTGGGGTCAGGCCGCGCCGGCCCCCGAGCAGGCCGTCTCGGCGAGGCATGAGGGCGCCGTCTCGGCGACCGGGCAGGCCGGTCCGGTGCCTGGGCAGGGCCTGGCGGGAGCCGTGCAGGACGTGTACGGAGCCACGGGTGGGGAGTCGGGCGGGTTGCTGGAGCCGGCGTTGCGGGGGGAGATTCAGCGGATCATGACCTCCTACGCGGGGGTCCTGCGGCGGGCCGACGGGCTGGAGGCCGCGGCGCGCGAACTGGAGGGGCTCGGGCGCGGGAGCGCGGAGCCCGGGGTGGAGGCCTGGGAGGCCACCAACCTGTACACCGTCGCGTGCGCGATCGTGGCGGCCGCGCGGCGGCGGGAGGAGACGCGCGGGAGCCACTGGCGGGAGGACTTCCCCGAGCGCGCGGACGGGACGTGGCGCGGCCACCTCGTCACCCGGCTGGCGGGGAACGTCCTGACGACCACCTACGAATCTCTGGAAGGAAAGCGCTCATGACACCGGAACTCTCGCAGAGGCTGACCGCCGCAGGGCTGGATCCACAGGCTGTGGAAAACCTCGTCCGGACGGCGCTGGCCGAGGACGGCGAGGTCGACGTCACCAGCACCCCGATCTTCGCGCCGCAGGACACCGCGAGCGGGGAGCTGAGGGCTCGCGAGGAGGGCGTCGTCGCGGGCGTCCCGGTGGCGTGCGTCGTCTTCGAGCTTCTGGACGTCGCCTACGAGGCGGAGGTCGAGGACGGCGACCGCGTCGTGCCCGGGCAGGTCCTCATCGCGGTCAGCGGCGCGACCCGGGCGATCCTCAGGGCGGAGAGGACGGCTCTGAACCTCCTCACGCACCTGTCCGGAATCGCGACCGCCACCCGCCGGTGGATGGACGCCATGGAGGGCACCAAGGCGAAGGTCCGCGACACCCGCAAGACCCTTCCCGGCCTGCGGGCCCTGCAGAAGTACGCGGTGCACTGCGGAGGCGGCGTCAACCACCGGATGGGCCTGCACGACGCCGCGCTCATCAAGGACAACCACATCGCGGCGGCCGGCGGCGTCACCAAGGCGTACGAGGCGATCCGCGCCGTGTACCCGTCCCTCCACGTCCAGGTGGAGTGCGACACCCTCGCGCAGGTCGAAGAGGCCCTGGGGGTGGGAGCCACGAGCATCCTGCTCGATAACATGACCGACGCCGAGATGACCGACGCGGTCCGGCTCGTGGCAGGGCGGGCGGAGCTCGAGGCCAGTGGTGGCCTTACCCTGGAGCGGGCCCGAGACGTCGCCGTGACCGGGGTGGACTACCTTGCCGTCGGCGCGCTGACGCACTCGGCGCGCGTGTTCGACATCGGCCTTGACTTCACCTGAACAGCGGGGACCTGATGCTGCTGACCATCGACGTCGGTAACACCCAGACCGTTCTCGGTCTCTTCGAAGGCGACGAGGTGATCGAGCACTGGAGGATCAACACCGATCCGCGGCGCACGGCCGACGAGATCGCGGTGGTCCTGCAGGGACTCGTCCAGCAGAGCCCGCTGCTGGCCGACACCGACATCAGCGGCATCGCGCTGTGCTCCACGGTGCCCTCCGTCCTGCACGAGATGCGGGAGATGTGCCGCCGCTACTACGGCGACGTGTCCGCGGTCATCGTGGAGCCGGGCGTCAAGACCGGCGTCCCCGTCCGGATGGACAACCCGAAGGAGGTCGGCGCCGACCGCATCGTGAACGCGCTCGCCGCCGTCCACACCCACGGCGGGCCGGCGATCGTGGTCGACTTCGGAACCGCCACCACCTTCGACGCGGTGTCCGCCAAGGGCGAGTACGTGGGCGGCGCGATCGCCCCCGGCATCGAGATCTCGATCGACGCGCTGTCCTCCCGCGGCGCGCAGCTCCACAAGATCGAGCTGGTCCGGCCGCGCAACGTGATCGCCAAGAACACCGTCGAGGCGCTGCAGTCCGGGATCATCTTCGGCTTCGCCGGCCAGGTGGACGGCATTGTCGAGCGCATGTCGGAGGAGCTCGCCGAGGACCCGGAAGAGGTCACGGTCATCGCCACCGGCGGCCTCGCCCCGCTCGTCCTGGAGGAGTCCCGCAGCATCGACGAGTTCGAGCCGTGGCTCACCCTCATCGGCCTCCGGCTGATCTACGAGCGGAACACTCCCTGACGTCCGCGCGAACTCGTTCGCCCGCACCGGACGGGCTGGATAGCCTTGCGATGTGAGTGACGAGACCTTCGACGAGCTCCCGGAGCAGATGCGCGTGCGCCGGGAGAAGCTCGACCGGCTCCGCGAGAGCGGGATCGACCCCTACCCGGTGACCTTCCCGCGGACGGCGACGACCGCCGAGATCCGCGCGAAACACACCGGCCTGGAGCCGGGCACCGAGACGGGCGAGAAGGCGGGCGTCACCGGTCGCGTCATGCTGATCCGCAACACCGGGAAGCTGTGCTTCGCCACCATCCGGGACGCCGGCGGCGACCTCCAGGTCATGCTGTCGCTGGCCAAGGTCGGGCAGGAGCAGCTCGACTTCTGGAAGCGCGAGGTCGACCTCGGCGACCACGTCGGCGTCGAGGGCGAGATCATCACCTCCCGCCGCGGCGAGCTGTCCATCATGGCGGACCGGTTCGCGATCACCTCCAAGTGCCTGCGGCCGCTGCCGGAGAAGCACGCCGGCCTGACCGACCCGGAGGCGCGGGTCCGGCAGCGCTACGTCGACCTGATCGTCAACGACGAGGCGCGGCGGATGGCGCGGCTGCGCAGCGCGACCGTCCGCGCGGTCCGCGACTTCTGGCACGAGGAGGGCTACCTCGAGGTCGAGACGCCCATGCTCCAGCCGATCCACGGCGGGGCCGCGGCGCGCCCGTTCAAGACGCACATCAACGCCTACGACATGGACCTCTACCTGCGCATCGCGATCGAGCTGTACCTCAAGCGGCTCGTCGTCGGCGGGATCGAGAAGGTCTTCGAGATCAACCGCAACTTCCGCAACGAGGGCGCGGACTCCACGCACAACCCCGAGTTCACGATGATCGAGGCCTACGGGACCTACCTCGACTACAACGACATGGCCGACCTGACCCAGCGGATGTACCAGAAGGCGGTCGTCGCCGCCCTCGACACCACCGTGGTCGTCCATGACGGCGTCGAGATCGACCTCGGTCTCGCGGAGTGGCCGCGGATCACCCTGTACGGAGCGGTGTCGGAGGCGCTCGGCGAGGAGATCACGCCGCACACGCCGATCGAGTCGGTGCGCAAGCTCGCGGACGCCCGCGAGATCTCCTGGGATCCGAAGTGGGGGCAGGGCAAGCTCGTCCAGGAGCTCTTCGAGGAGCTGGTCGAGCACACCCTCGTCCAGCCCACGTTCGTCATGGACTACCCGGTCGAGACGTCCCCGCTGACCCGCCAGCACCGCGAGGAGCCGCTGCTCACCGAGAAGTGGGACCTCATCGGGTTCGGCACGGAGCTCGGCACCGCCTACTCCGAGCTGGTCGACCCGATCGAGCAGCGCCGCCGCCTCACCGAGCAGTCGCTGCTCGCCGCGGGCGGCGACCCCGAGGCCATGCAGCTGGACGAGGACTTCCTGCGCGCCCTGGAGTACGCGATGCCCCCCACGGGCGGGATGGGCGCCGGCATCGACCGCATGATCATGGCGTTCACCGGCAAGGGGATCCGCGACACGATCCTGTTCCCGCTGGTCAAGCCCGAATGACGACCGGAAGGTCGCGCAGCCCCCGCAGCACGAGGTTGTCGCGGTAGACGAGGTCGCCGGCGGCGAGGGCCACGTCGCGCTCGAAGAGCTTGCCGAGCGCGACGCGGCCCTCCAGCCGGGCCAGCGGTGCCCCGAGGCAGAAGTGCGCGCCGTGGCCGAACGACAGGTGCTTCGGCGTGTCGCGTCCGTCGGCGTAGCGGAGGAGGTCCAGCCGGTCGGGGTCGTCGAAGACCGCCGGGTCCCGGTTGGCGGCTCCCGTCAGCAGGAGGACGAGCTTCCCGCGCTCGACGAGGGTGCCGTCCAGGTCGACGTCCTCCAGCGCGGACCGCAGGGTCAGCTGCACCGGCGGGTCGAAGCGCAGCAGCTCCTCCACCGCCGCCCGCGCGTTGTCCGGCCGCTCCCGAAACACCCGCAACTGCGCGGGATCGCGGAGCAGCGCCAGCGCGCCGTTCCCGATGAGGTTCACGGTCGTCTCGTGGCCCGCGACGAGCAGCAGGATGCAGGTCGCCAGCAGCTCCTGCTCCGACAGGACGTCTCCGCCGTCGGAAACCCCCACGAGAGCGCTCAGGAGGTCGTCGCGCGGCTCGGCCCGGCGCTTGGCGGCCAGCACCCGGAAGTACTCCGCGAACTCGTCGCGCGCGGCGTCCCGCTGGGCGATCTCGGCCTCCGGCAGCAGGAAGTCCGGGTCCAGGCCGCGCGCGAGGCTGTCCGACCAGCCCTTGAACAGGTCGCGGTCCTCGGCGGGAACGCCGAGCATCTCGCTGATCACGATGACGGGCAGCGGGTAGGCCAGCGTCGCGATCAGGTCGACCTCGCCGGAGAGCGGCCGCAGCAGCGTGTCGACGAGCTCCTCGACCCGGGGCCGCAGCCGCTCCACGAGCCGGGGCGTGAACGCCTTGCTGACGAGCCGGCGCAGCCGCGTGTGGTCGGGCGGATCCATGGTCAGGAACGACCGGTGCCGCGCCGGCATATCGCGCCACATGCGGCCGCCCGACGGACGGTGCCCGAACCGCGGATCGCGCAGGATCCGCTCGCACAGTTCGTGGGACGCGGTGACGCGCAGACCGACGTCCGTCCGGTGCAGGGGCTGACCGGCGGCTCGGAGCGTCCGGTAATGGGCGTAGGGATCGGCGCGGAACGCCGGGTCGCCCGGATCGAAGCCGAGTATCGCGGTCGCCCCGGCCTGCCCCGCCTGACCCGTCCTGTCCTCCATGCCTCCAGCGGACCCGAATCCTGGACGTGATGTCAACAGCGCCGGCCGCGGGGCGCTAAGCGCTTTCTCGGATCACGAGGTCGGGCCGCTGGACGACCTGGCGGTGCTGGTGGGACTTGCCTTCGCCGATCTCGGCCATCGCCAGCTCGGCGGCCTCCCAGCCGAGCTCGCGGCGCGGCTGGCGGACGGTGGTGAGCGGCACGGCGGCGCTCGCCGCGAGCTCGATGTCGTCGTAACCGATCACGGCGATGTCCTCGGGGACGCGGACGCCGAGCCGGGTCAGCTCGTTGATCAGGCCGATCGCGAGCAGGTCGTTGGCGCAGAAGACGCCGTCGGGCACGGGGGACATGGCCATGATCTGGTGCGCCGCGGCCTGCCCCTCCGTGGGGCTCAGGGCGTCCTTGACCAGGACCGGGGGCTTGCCGAGGCCCGCCTCGACGATCGTGCGGGCGGCCCCGTCGCGGCGCTCCACGCAGGGCTGCGGCTCGGGGATCCCGGTCACGAACGCGATGCGATCGCGTCCGATGCCGAGCAGGTACGCGGCGGCGGCCTCGCCGCCCGCCACGTGGTCGACCCGGGCGGAGCACACGTCGGAGGCGTCCCGGTCGATCAGCACCACGCTCATGCCCGCGGCGCGCAGCCGGGAGATGTCGCGGGGGCCGATCCCGACCGGGATGACCAGGGCCCCGGCGGCCCGCTGGTCGGCGAGCAGTTCCAGCAGGCGGCGCTCCTTGCGGGGGGAGTGGTCGCTGGACAGCCACAGGGCGTCGTGGCCCGCCGCGTTGAGCGCCGCCTCGGCGCCCCGGGCGACGTCGGTCGCGTAGGGGTTGGTGAGGTCCTCGACGAGGACGCCGAACGCCCGGCGCGGCTGGTCGCCGAACTCGCCCGCGGTCCGCTCGGGGCCCGTGCGGAGCCGGCGCGCGGACTCGTTGCGGACGAATCCGAGCTCCTCGATCGCGGCGCGGACGCGGTCACGGGTAGCTTCGGCCACGAGATCTGGCCGGTTTAGGACATTCGAAACGGTCCCAACTGAGACTCCAGCACGCCTCGCGACCTCACGAATACTGGTCTGTGGCAACTCGCTCCTCGTCCCGCTCCATGGGCGTTTTCCCAGGTAGTGGAGTTTGGCATGGCGGGGCGCCGAATGCACGGTCACACATGGTGAGCGATCGAGCACACAACGCTCTTGACCGGCGCTTGACGGGCCGGATCCGGCCGCCTAGCGTTCCGAGCCGAAGCGTAGCTTGAAACGATTCACGATCTTCGTTCACCGCGAGGACCGGTGGGTTCGGCGAGAGGGGACGGGCGGATGGCTGGCGATCACATCCCGTCTTTCTCGGCAGGCCAACGAGTGAATCGTCACCCGGAGTTCCCCCGTACACCCCCGCAATCGGCCATGCGGCCACCTCCGGCCAAGCGCGCGAGACAGAAAAGGAACCCGATGATCTAAGTCCGGAAGGGTCCGGACCCGGCAACCCAACGCGCGTACAGATCGAGGCCCAACCCGTGCCTGTGCAGCGGACGGCTGCATCCCCGCGGTCATCACCACGGACGAGGGAGGACGGAGTGGAAACAGCCACACTCGCACGTCGTGGCACCGACGATTTCGGGCTGAGCGAGGAAGAGATCCGGCTGCTCGCCCAGATCGCCAGCGGTGTCACCGCCGATGTGGCGGCACGCAAGCTGGAACTGAGCGCTCGGACCTTGCGGCGCCGGCTGCGGACGATCTGCGACCGGCTGGAGGTCAACACCCCTATCGAGGCCGTGGTGTGGGCGGCCCGGAGGCAGCTCATCTAGCGAGGCACCCCCGACGCTCGCCAGGGGACGGCGAGCGTCACCCGGAGAAACGGCGGTTGATCCGAATTCCGTCCACCCCCGCAGCGGCGGCGCCCGCGCCCTGGCAGGTAGGTCCCTGCAGGAGGCGTCGCCGCGGACGGCGTTCGGGCCTGACAGGCCACCTGACCCGCCCCGATCTCCGGCAGGCTTCATCCCTCACGACCAGACTGACCGGCCTACGCCGCGGCGATGCGTCACTCGACACCGCGGTCGGCCGGCACGCCATGCGTTGACCGGACTGGCCGGTCGTGCGACAGCGGAGTTCTAGGCGACGCGGACGCCGCCGGCGAAGGGGCGCCCGTCCATGGAGGCGATCTTCACGACGTCGCCGGTGTGCGGGGCGTGCAGCATCTTGCCGCCGCCGACGTAGATCCCCATGTGGTGCAGGTCGGCGTAGAAGAAGACGAGGTCGCCCGGCTGGAGCTCGCTGCGCGACACGTGCGTTCCGGCGTTCCACTGGCTGCCGGTGTAGTGCGGCAGGTTGATGCCGACCTGCTTGTAGGCCCACATCGTGAGGCCGGAGCAGTCGAAGGTGGTCGGACCGGCGGCGCCCCACACGTACGGGCGGCCGATCTTGCTCATCGCGTAGCGGAGCGCCTGCGCCGCCTTGCCGGTGCCGATGACGGGGAGCTTGGCGAGCTGGGTCGGGTCCTTGTCGACGAGCTTGCCGCGGATCTTCTCGTAGGCGTCGGTGATCTTCGTGCGCTGCGAGTCGAGCTGCGTCTTCAGTTCCTTCACCTGCTTGGCGCGGGCCTCGGCCGACTTGCGGGCCCGCTGGGCGGACTGCATGGCCTGCATCAGCCCGAGCACCTGGGTGCTGTCCTGCTTGGCGAAGTAGTGGAGGGTCGCGGCCTGGTCGAGGACGGACTGGGGGTCCTGGGAGGCGACGAACGACACCGTGGGGTCGGAACCGCCCTGCATGTAGCTCGTCGCCGCGAGGGATCCGACCTTCTGGCGGAGCGTCTCCAGCGTCTTCTCCTGCCGCTTGGCGTTCTCCGTGGCGACCTTGGCGGCGCGCTGCGACTGGGCGAGCCTGACCTTGAGCCCGTTGTACTGCTCGGTGAGCTGCTCCAGCTGGTCGGCGAGCTTGAGCGCCTTCGTCCTCAGCTCCTTGGCGGAGGGCTCGGGGTCGGCGTGCGCGACGGCGATCGTCTGCGGGGCGATCGCGTGCGGAGCGGCCGAAACGACGGCGAGCGCGCCGACCACGATGGTCGCGCGCCCCCGGAAGCGTGAAAGGGAAGCATGCCGCGATCGCTTCACGAATACTCCTCTCCTCAGCCGCCTACCGGGTCAGCTGACGGGTCGGGGCCGGAGCAGCCCGTCCGCGCCCGTGAGCGAACCGATCGCCCGCGGTCGCGGATTCACCCCTCGCATTCGGTCGCTCAGGGAGATCTCCCGAAACGCTCCGAAAGTGGGTCCCCGGCTCCTCGGGCAGCTGGTTGCGACCCGGGGGACTCGGCGGATCGGCCCCCGTCCTGCGGTGGGCCGACGTCAGCGCAGGACACTAACGGACCCCGCATTGGATGCCAACCAGAACATGCGAATTCGCAGGTCACGCGGCGCGGTGAACGAGGAGAACGCCGGGCGGACGCGTCCCGCGCGCGGTGTTGTGGCCCCCCTCTCGGACGACCCCGGGCAGTACCTGGCCCCTTTTATCTAGTCAGTAGCGCGCGCCGCCCGGCGCGGAAGGGTGGGAGGGCGTGCCCTGGTGCGCTGCGGCGTTCGATAATCTCGCCTGTTTGTGGAAGTCGTGATCCGGCGTGCCCGTACCGCCGACGTCCAGGAGATTCGCAGGCTCGTCGACCTGTACGCCGGGTCGGGGCGTCGCCTGCTGAAGAAGACGACGGTCAAGCTGTACGAGGACGTCCAGGAGTTCTGGGTCGCCGAGGACGTGCAGCACGGGACGCCCGGGCCGATCATCGGCTGCGGCGCGCTCCATGTCATGTGGGAGGACCTCGCGGAGGTCCGCTCGGTCGCCGTGGACAAGGGATGCGGCGGACGGGGAATCGGGCACCGCATCGTGACCCGCCTCCTGGAGAACGCGCGAGAACTCGGCGTCCGCCGGGTGTTCTGCCTTACCTTCGAGGTGGAGTTCTTCGCTCGCCACGGCTTCCAGCAGATCCTGGGGACTCCGGTGTCGCCAGAGGTGTACGAGGAACTTCTCCGCTCCTACGACGAAGGCGTGGCAGAGTTCTTGGACCTCGACCGGGTCAAGCCGAATACGTTGGGCAACACCCGGATGTTGCTTCGCCTGGAGGACTGACCCGAATGAGCGATTCCCCCCACCGCGGGCGGCCTTACCAGCCCCAGCAGGGGCAGGGTTCCTACGGCCCGCCCCCTCCGTACCAAGGTTCTCAGTGGCAGCAACCACAGCAGCCGTCCTCGCAGCAGCAGTGGGAACAGCAGCCCCAGCAGCAGTGGCAGACACAGCAGCAGCAGTGGAACCAGCAGCCCGCCTACGAGGACTACGGCTCCTACGACGGCGGCGGTTCCTACGACGGCGGCGGTGACGTGGCGCTGGCGCCCATTCACCGTAGGGCGGGCGCACGAATCATCGACAACGCGCTCGTCGCGGTCTTCGGGTTCGCACTCGTCCTGCCGGTGACGATCGGCGCGTTCGGTCTGGGCAAGCCGGGCAGCAAGACGGAGGACGAGGGTGGTGTGTGGAACTGGCCCATCATCTTCACCCTCTTCTGTGTCCTGTCTGTGCTGCCGTTCATCTATGAGGCCGTGCAGTTGTCCATGTGGGGACGGACGCTGGGGAAGCGTGTTCTGGGCCTGGGGGTCGTTCAGGCGAGGCCCGCGGGCACCCCGATCACCACGACGCAGGCTGTCTGGCGTGCCGGGATCACCCACGTCGGCTACCAGCTCGGCGTGTTCTTCTTCCTCGTCCTGGCGGTGATGGTGTGGGACTACGCCGCGTACGGGATGGTGCTGGTCTGGGCGGGCGCGCTGATGGCCTACCTGTGGGCGATCTGGGATCAGCCTCTGCACCAGTCGCTGCATGATCGCTTCGCCGGCACGCTCGTCATCGACGAGCGGGTCGGATATGACGAGTCCGAGTACTCCGAGTACGCGGGCTAAGGCCACGATGGCGGCAACGCTCGCCGAGCCGGGGCAGAGGCTCCTGGCACGCGTCGTCGACACGCTCGTCGTCGGAGTCCCCGTCGTTCTCGTCGTCCGCGAACTGGTGTCCGGGCACACGGCGGACGTCATCGCCCCGTCCGCCGTGGCCGGATGCATGCTGCTGTACGAGGCCCTCCAGCTCGCCCTCTGGGGGCGGACGCTCGGCAAGCGCGTCGCGGGCATCGAGGTGGTCGCTGCGACGGCTCAGGAGGCCCCTGAAGCGTCGCCAGAGGGGAGCGGCGGAGCGGGCGGGAGCGCCGGTCTCGGCGACGTGTCGGCCCTTCCCGTGTCCGTGCCGGGTTTCGTGCCCGTGGCGGCCCCCGAGCCCGCGGAGGCCGTCGCTCCCAACGGTGCTGAGGTCGTGGACGCGTCCACGCGCCCGGACGTTCTGCGCTGCGTTCTGCGGGCCGCCGTCTATTCGGTGCCGATCGGGCTGCGTCCGATTCCGGTACTCGGTCTGCTCGCGAGCGTCTTCTGGGTCGTGAACGCGGGGGCCCTGTTCGAGGGCAGTCGCCGCCAGGCTGTTCATGACAGGCTCGCGGGCACCCTCGTGGTAAAACGCCCGCGGCCCGAATCCTCGGCCTTCTGAGGCCCTCTCCGCCGCGCCGGGAGTGCGTGCGGGGTCCGATAACACCCGTCCGATACCGCGCACTCACGGGCGCGGCCGGACGCATGCCCTGGTCCACTCGCATGTGCCATACATGCTTTGGTCGAGATGGCCGCTGTTTCCGGACGTCCGAGGTGTCGACGGCATATGCCCGCTCGTTCTGGTTACGGTCCTGAAACCGGTGGGATGTGTCTCGTCCCGGACGTCGCCTCCGCTTTGACAGTTCCCTCCGATGGTGTTGCGGTGACCGGAACGACGCCGCTTGTCGGCGGCCGTGGACTTACTCCGGATGGCGAGCTCTCGCCCTTGGAACGGACCTTTCGTGCGGCATGCCGGTGGCGGCGGTGCGGCCGGAGGAGGGCTCCGCTCGGGGCGGCGGCGCCGGGCCGAAGAACTGGGGCCGGCGGTGGGATTGTGTCCAAATCTCCCGATTTCATGGCGATGGTGCTCGGTGTGCCGCATCCGCGTCCTGAGCAGGGCGTGGACTTCTCGCGGTCCGGCCGCGGCAACAGATTTCGGTGCGGGGCGCCCCGGCGTTATTCGTCCACATCCGCCGGTCCGGAGGTTGATCAGGTGCCGAGGTCGGCCGCGTATTCCAGTGCGGGCACGCGGTTAGTAGCGATACGGGAGGTTAATCGCCGCGCCGCCGCGTGCAAACCTGGACCAATGCGCGGACGGCGGTGCAGGTCAGCGCACCACCTCGTGACACCGGTCACCCCTGAAAACCCGGGCGCGCCGCCGCCGCTTGGAAATTCATGGACGCCCGGCCGGACCCAGCCGTGACCCGAGGGACGTGCGCACCCGAAACGACGAGGCCGATTACAGCCGGTAACGAGCGGCAAGGCGACTTCGTGCGAGTGTCGGTTCCGGTGGATGGCGGAATTGTCATCCGCGAAGTTCTAGGTATATCTTTGTCACTCGATTGGAGTTTGCTCAAGCTGAAAGGTCTGTCCCCATGGCACAGAAGGTTCAAGTGCTTCTCGTCGACGACCTCGACGGTGGCGAGGCGGACGAGACCGTAGCGTTCTCGATCGACGGCGCCTCCTACGAGATCGACCTCAGTGGCGCCAACGCGACGAAGCTGCGGGAATCGCTGCAGCCGTTCGTTGAGAAGTCCCGTAAGGCGGGCACGGTCAACCGCCGCCGCCGGCAGCGCGGCGCGTCCAGCCGTGAGCGCAGCGCCGAGATCCGCGCCTGGGCCAAGAACAACGGCATCAAGGTCAATGAGCGCGGCCGCATCCCGGCCCACGTGATCGAGCAGTACGAGGCGGCCAACTGATCCCGCCCGGACCGCACGCGGCCCGTCTTCGTTCGCGAGGCGGGCCGTTCGCCGTTGGCGCCGTGAGTCGTCCCCGTTCGCGGGACGGAGTCGTTCGCTTGTGGCGTAGCGCCTGTGCGGTTCGGCGAGTCCGCCGTGAGGTACACAGGGCGCGCGGGTGGAAACTCCACCCCCATTCGGCACTCTCGGCCCGCGCCTTGACGGACCTGCGGAAAGCCCCTCGTTCGCTTGGGGCGTAGCGGGAACATGACGCACCGATGCGGTAGTTGGATGAGACTGAACAGCGCATAGCTGGGGAACGTCTCCTGGTGGGAGTGCACCGGGCGGCCTCCTCGGGGCGGGCTAGCATGCGGAAGGACAGTTCCGGACGTTCCGGACTCTGCCCAACCGCTCTGTGAGGAGCGACGAGATGTTCGAGAGGTTCACCGACCGCGCGCGGCGGGTTGTCGTTCTGGCTCAGGAAGAGGCCAGGATGCTCAACCACAACTACATCGGTACCGAGCACATCCTC
>NZ_JBEZJP010000089.1:0-23926 GCF_040653175.1 Actinomadura sp. NPDC048032 | reverse complement strand
GCGAGGACGCGACCCTGCACTTCGCGTCGGCGACCGGCGTCGGCGTCGACATGGAGAGCGGCGAGTACCCCGAGCAGTCGTTCCGGCGGCAGCGGGTGCTGCGGCCGCTGCTGTCGCTGCTGGCGATGAAGGGCGTGCTGCCGCGCGAGGTGCTCGGCGCGCCCGCGGACCGGGAGGGCGTGGCGTCATGACGACCGGTCCCCTTCCCCCGTCCGGCCGCGTCGACCAGATCGTCTTCGCCTGGTCGGACCGGCTGCTGGCCGGCGGCCGCGGTCTCGGACCGGTCGCGACGTCGCTCGGCACCGACGGGCTGCGCGTCTGGAACGAGCGGCTGGCCGGCGGCGACGTCGCCGTCGGGCAGTGGCTGTCCGGCGCGGCCGAGTGCGCGGCGCTGGGCGCGCTGCGGTTCGGCCGGCAGGGCGAGCACGGCGCCGCGCTGCGGCTGGTGCCGGCCCGCGACCCGAACGGCCGTCCCTCCCAGCTCGTGCACGCGCTCGTCGGCCCGGCGTCGGTGGTGGACGCGGCGCTGGTGCTCGGCCTGCACCGCTGGCCGGACTGGAGCACGCCGGAGCGCCTCGGCGCGACGCCCCCGGACCTGGAGGCGCTCGACGCGACCGCGCTGTGGGCGCACGCCCGGGCCGGGCTGGACGAGCCGTCGGCGCGCCGCGACGCGCTGGCCGGCCTGCTCGCCGGGGTGCTCTCCGCGCCGTGCGACTCGTACCTGGCCGAGATCTCCCCCGACGACGTCGGCCTGGTCGCCGGGCTCGTGCGCCGGCTCGACGGGATCGCCGGGACGGCCCCGCTGACGATGCTGCTGGGCGCCCAGGTCACCCGTCCCGAGCTGCGGCCCCGGCTGCTGGCCGTCGGCCTGCCGGACGCCAGGAACGGGCGGACGCCGCTGACGACCAAGGGCCGCACCGACCCCGGCATCGCGCGGGTGGCCGGGCTTCTCGCCGACCTGCCGCCGACGTCGCTGACCCGGCCGCGCGCTCCGCTGACGTCCACCGCGGCCCTCGCGGACTGGGTGGAGGCGGAGCACCAGCGGGCCACCGGCGTCCTCGACCTCGTCGACCGGGCGATCGCGGGCACGCTGGACGAGCCCGCGCGCCGCTACCTCAACGGCCCGGACGGGCAGGAGCGGCTGCGCGCCGACCTGCGCAACGCCGGCATGGCGCAGCTCACCGACCGGCTGCTGCGCTGGACGGAGGCGAAGCCGACCGGGCTGTCCGAGGCCGCCCGGACGCTGCGGCAGATCGCCGCCGAACGGTACCTGGCCGACGCCGGCGAGGACCACGACACCGCCGAACGGCTGCTCCAGGCCGCCCGCCGGATGGGCCTCACCGCGGCGGAGGCGAGGCGCGTCCTCGCGAACTGGTACGCCGGACTGCCGAAGGCCACCTCGGCGGACCAGTACAGCGCCGTGTACTTCGCGATCGGCGCGGGCCTCGACCCCGCGTCCGACGACACCTTCGCCCGGCTCCTCTCCGGCATGAAGGCGGTCACCCTGCTGGACTGGAGCAGGGTGCTGGCGCCGAGCGACCACGTCAAGGCCGCTCCGCACTTCATGCGCGCCGCGTACCGGCAGTGGAGCCGCGGCGACCGGCGCGGCGACGAGGACGTCCGCGCGCTGATGCGCGAGACCGAGATGTTCCACGAGACGATCCACGCCATCGTCTCGGGCTGCGGCCTGCGCACGGAGGACGAGGTCGAGCTGTACCGGACCGTCCTGCACCTGGCGTACGGCGACCCCGTCACGGACCTGGCCCCGGTGCTCGGCGCGCTTCCCGCCGACGCGGAGGCGACGGAGTTCCGGCCGTGGGCGGCGCTCGCCGACGTGCTCGGAGGCGACCGCGCCCACGTCTTCCAGCTGACCGCGCAGGCACGCCGCCGGAAGGCCCCGCCGCCGGTGCTCGAGGAGATGCTGGGCGTCCTGTCCGGCACCGACCTGATCCAGGGGCTGGCCGAGCAGCCCGGGCAGCCGGGCCTCCTCGAACCCGTGTGCCAGGTGCTGGCCAAGCGCAGCCCCACGCCCGCCGAGAAGCGCGCGGCCTGCGACGCGGCGCTGGCCAGGCGGTTCCTCGCCGACCTGGTGGAGAAGGCGTGGCCCGACGAGCCCGACCTGCGGTTCAAGGCGTACACCCTCCTGCTCCGGGCCGTCTACAAGGCCGGTGACCGCTCGAAGGGCGGCGGGCTCACGCCCGCGGAGGTGGACGAGCTGGTGCGGGCCGGCGGCACGGCGCCGTTCCTGCTGACCGTGGTCGCCCACGCGGCGCAGGACGCGGTCGTCCCCGCCCTGCTGCACGCGGCCCGCGGGCAGGCGGCCGACCTCGGCCTCTCGTCCGACATCACCGCATACACGCTGCGGGGGCCGCACCGGGCCGCCGAGACGCGGACCGCGAGGAGGACGTCCGCCCCACCGGCGCCCGTAGGCGCGCCGCAGGCGGGGCACGCGCAGCACCCGCTCCCGACGCGGCCGGTCGGGGACGGCCCGGCCCGCACCGCGCCCCCGCTCCCCGAGCCGCCGATCCCGCCGCAGCACTTCTCGTTCGACCCGCCGCCCGCGCCCCCAGACCATTTCGCGTCCGGCCCGGAGCAGGAGGCGCCGTACGACGACCGGCACCCGATCGTCGCCTGGATCGCCGACCGCACCGTCCAGGAGTGGGCGATCGCGGTGGCCGGCCTCGGGATCGTCGTCCTGCTCTGCCTCCTGCTGTTCGGCGGCTCGGACGAGACCCCGCCGCCGCGGCCGGCCGCCCCGACCGTGACCGTCACCGTCGCGCCGTCCGCCGCCCCGACGGCCGCCCGGACGACCGGCCCCGAGAAGCCGTCCGGCGAGGGCGGGACGCCGTCCGGCGAGGGCGGGACGCCGTCCGGCGAGGGCGGGACGCCGTCCGGCGACGGCCGGTCCCCGCAACCGACGACAGAAAAGACCCCCTGATGGCGCCTGGAGCGACGATCAGCCCCACCGAACCCCTCACCTCCGACGACGTCCTGAGCGGCATCAGCGCGCGGTTCCACCGGTACGCCGACCGGGCGCTGCGGGACTCCCCCGGGGAGGCCGCCAGCGGCCCGGCCCTGCTGAAGCGCCTCGCCGACGACCTCGACCCGGCGGGCGGGCCGCCGCCGACCGGCGTCGACCTCGTCGCCGCCTACCCGGCGGACGCGCTGCTGCCCGACCCGGCGCCGCGCCGGTGGCTGGAGACCACGCTGTTCTGGGGCCGGTTCTTCCAGAACGTGCTCGTCTTCGCGCCGATCGTCGTCACCTGGTGGAAGCTGCACGACGCCCTGAACGCCTACGGGCGGGCCCACAGCGAGGGCTCGTTCCTGCTCGGCTGGCAGGCCGGCTCGTTCGACCCCGACCACATCCGGCGCGGCGTCCAGGACTTCGCGCCGCTGTCGGAGACCGCGTGGTGGGTCGTCCTCACCGTCCTCGTCGTCATCGCGTTCACCGCCCTCGTGACCACCTGCGAGAACCTCCTCGACCGTCCGCGCTACGAGGCCGAGCGCGTGCAGATCGCGCAGGACGTCGCGCTCGCGTCGCACCTGCTGTCCGGCTCCCGGGACGGCCAGGTCACCTACCGGGACCTGCAGTCCCTGGTGCAGCGGATGGAGACCAGCGTGGGCGGGCTCATCGGCCGCCTCGCGGGCACGGCCGAGGACGTCCGCGCGGCACTGGAGGGCAGCACGGGCAAGCGGATCGAGGACGCCGTCCAGACCTGGATCGACAAGGCCGAGTCGCTGGAACGGGCGATCACGGCCATGCAGGCGCCCGCCGAGACGCTGGAGCGCTTCCGGAAGCTGCAGGACGACATCGCGGCCGGGCAGCGCGAGCTGCGCGCCGAACTGGCCGCCATGGTGACGCAGGTGGAGCGGGCGACGCTCGCCACCACCGACCACGCCGAGGCCGCGCAGCACTACCAGGACGCCGGCAACGCGGTGCTCGCCGACGCGGTCGCCCGGCTCTCCGCCGGCACCGACCGGCTATCGAAGGCGCTCGAACAGCTGGAGTACCTCGTCGACGACACCCGCGAGTTCGTCGCCTACGTGCGGCACGACGGCGGTGCGCACCGGTGACGGGGCCCGCGCGGGGACGCGCGTCCCGGCGGGGACGGCGGACCTCCCGGTTCGGCGCGGTGCACCTCGCCGGCTGGCTGTTCGCCGACCTGATGCTCGTGCTGTTCCTCGTCGCCATGGCGGTGCAGCCCCGCGCGGAGCTCACCACCGGCCTGCCGGAGCAGAAGAAGCCGCGGCCGTCCGGGCCGCGCGTCCTCGGCCAGGACTTCTGCGACTTCCTGATCCCGGTGCAGGCCGAAGGGCTCCTGTCCGGCTCCGGCGGGGCCCGCGCCGACCTGCTGAAGAAGGTCGACGAGGCGCTGCGCGGCGAGCACCCGTCCTGGCTGTACGGCGACGAGATGCGGCGCGAGGACGCCCGCCGCGCCTGCCTCCGGCAGCTCGAACAGAAGCTCCAGGTCGGCTTCTTCCTGGCCTACGGGGCGCGGAACGACACCGGCAGCGGAGTCGCCCTCGGCAAGAACGCCGCCAAGGCCGTCAGGTCCGGCAACCCCCGGTTCCGCGAGGCGATCTACCGGGCCGCGTGGACGGGCGGGGAGGGCGACGGCTCCGTCCAGCTCGTCGTCTTCTTCTACCAGAACTGATCGACACAGGGACGTGACGGGGTGACCACCGAAATCGCACTGCTCGAAACGCCGTCCGGCGGGGGGCGCGCGGAGTTCGCGCTGACCCTCGACCAGGGGAGCCGCGTCGGCGCCCGCTACAAGAGCCACTACGGCACGGTCCGGCCCGCCGGCGGCGGCGCCGAGGTCGAGTGCGTCTACAAGGTCGCCACCGGCGCCATGGGGAAGCGCGTGCTCAGCAACGAGGTGGCCGTCTGGGGCGGCCTCCGCATGGAGGACGTGCGCGCCGACCAGTTCGGGACGCTGCTCGGCTTCGACGTCGACTCCCCCGACGCCCCGGCCCGGCTGGTGCAGACGCGGCGCGGCCGTCCGCTCGCCGGGACGTCTCCCCTCCCCTCCGAGCGGCTGCGGCGGCCGGCCCACGACCTGTTCACCGCGCTCCGGGTGCTCGCGGACAACGCCTACGCGCTGGGCGAGCTGTCCCCTGGGATGCTCCTGTGGGACGGCAGGGGGCTGCAGATCGCCGACCTGGGCAACGCGGTCGGCCAGCCGGACGACCTGCGGGCGGCGCGGGACGTGCGCGCGGCTGCCGGGCTGCTGTTCTGGCTCGCGTCGGGCGAGGAGTCGTCGTTCGGGCCGGACGGCGCGGGGCCCGCCGACGAGGGCGAGCTGCGCTGGCTGATCCGGCACCACCCCGACCTCGGCATGGTGCTCCGGCCCGTCTTCGACGAGGAGGTCCCGACGGCCGCGGAGGTGCTGGCCCGCATGGAGGGATGGCCGCCCTCCGGCGACACGACGGAGCGGGACGTGCCCGCCGGGCACGACTCCCCCACCGAGCAGGACGCCCCCGAGGACGACGACACGCGGACCGTGGAGATCCACCCCGGCGCCCGTCCCGCGCGGGCCGGGCAGACGAGGCGCACCGCGCAGGCCGGGCCGCCGGAGCGGGCCGAACCGAAGCCGCCGCCTCCGCCGGCGCCCCCGGCGACGGACGCCGGCGCGCGCGCCATCGAGAACTACCGGAGGGAGAAGCAGTGGCTGGGCCAGCGGAGGAACGGCGCGCCCGCGCACCCGTCCAGCGGGTCGGCGCCGTCCTTCCATCGGGCACCTGGCACGGGACCGGGAACCGGACGGCCGGGCGCGCCTCCGGGGGTCGGCGTCCCCTCGCTGCCCCGCGACTTCCCGTTCCGCGTCGGCGACGACGGCAGGCGCAGACCGCACCCCCTGCTGGTGTGGCCCGTGGTGTTCGTCCTGGTCGTCCTTATTCTCCTGGTGGTGTTGTGACATGATCGCCCCGCCCTGGCAGCCCGGTCCCGCCGCGTACCCCGGCCCGGAGCCGCGCGCCCGCACGCTCTGCCCGTACTGCCTGAACCACATCGACTGGTCCGACTACGGCGAGGTCCCGCTCGTCAAGAACACCCCGGACGGGCCGGAGGTGCTGACGCGGGCGCCGGACGAGCCGGAGGTCCGCTGGCGGCACCGGACGCTCGGCGCGATGCGGCAGTGCCACGGCGACGGCGACCCGCACTCCCTCCCGGCCGACTACGGCGACCTGGACCCGCTCATCATCGGGCTGGTCGGCGCCAGCGCGGCCGGCAAGACCCACCTGCTCACCGCGATGATCGCCCAGCTCGAACGGCGCAAGGCCATGCTCGCGCCTGAGCTGCGCATCGAGCCGCTCGACGGGCACCTGCGGCAGCGGTTCTACGAGGAGCGGATCCGGCCGTTCCTGGAGCAGCGCCGCGTCCTGCCCGCCACCCGCCGCACCGCGCGGGCCGAGTTCGTGTACGCGCTGCGCGTGTCCAGCGAGTACACCGGGCGCACCCACGCGGTCGGGTTCTTCGACGTCCCCGGCGAGCACTACCACCGGTACGAGTACGAGGACACCCCGTTCCTCAGCCTCGCCGACGCGATCCTCTACGTCGCGGACGGCCAGCAGCTCCGCACCGGCGACGACTGGAACCCGTGGGTGCCCGACCCCGGCTTCACTCACGCGATCACCCAGCTCCTGCACACCCGGCAGTCCCGCGACGGCCTGCTGCCGCCCGGCGCCATCGTCGTCGCCAAGTCCGACATGCTGGCCGGAGTCGACGGCACCGTCGCGCACTGGCTCGCGCGGGACGACGAGACGGTGCTCGGCGACCTGCGCACCGTCGAGGACGAGAACGAGGCCGCCTACGCGTTCCTGGACCGGCACGGCGCCGAACTGTGGCTGGCGCCGTTCCACTCCGGCTCGCCCACCACGCTCCACTTCGCGTCGGCGTCGGGCGTGCCGCCGATCCCGGAGGAGGGCGTGTTCCCCCACCGCAACTTCCGCCCGACCCGGGTGCTGCGCCCGCTGCTGTCGCTTTTCAGCGCCACCGGGCTGGTCCCCCGGATCGACACCGAGGAGCCAGGCCAGTACCTGTGAGCCGCCCCCGGCGCCCGCCGGGGGCGGTCAGCGCCGGTGCGGGCCAGGCCCGCTCGCGGCGCGCCAGGCGTGCGGCGCCAGGAGCTGCGCCACCACGAGGTCGGCGCGTCCCTCCACGGTGGCGGGGTCGGCCGCCTGCGCGAGCCGCAGCCGGTCCGGCCACCACGGGACCTCGCGCGGCACGGCCGCGGCGAGAGCGCGGACCCGCTCCGCGGCGTCGGCGAGCAGCGTGAGCTCCGCCGCCCACGCCCACAGCATCGGCCACTCCCGCTCGGACGGCAGCTCCGCCGGCGGCCGGCCGGGACGGCCGCGCACCACCCGGCCGCGCAGCCAGCTCAGCTTCCCCTCCGCCCGCGCGACGATCTCCGGGACGTCCGCGTGCACCCGGTCCAGGACGGCGCAGCGCCCCCGGCAGCCGGGATGCCCGCAGCGGTGCCGGGCCGCGTCGGCCAGCACGCCGCCGTCCACGACCTCCCGCAGCAGTTCCCGGTCGGCGGGCCCGCCCCGGGCGAGTCCGAGCAGCCCCGGCGCGTCGATCGGACGGCCCTCGTAGCGCGGTGTCACGTCCGGGATGACCTGCGCGGTCAGCCTGATCAGCGCCCGCCGCGCCCCGCCGCCGCCCAGCCCGCGCAGGTACCGCACGTCGGCCGGGTCCGCGCCCTGCCGGACGAGCCAGTCGGCCAGCCGCCCGCCGTTGCCGGCCAGCCAGGCGGCGCCGTCCCGCCAGTTCCGCTCCAGGTCGTCGGCGAGGCCGCGGACGTCCCGGTAGGTGCGGCCGTTGAACCGCGGCGGCCGGTGCTCGTCCGCGACCCACGCCACCACGTGCTCGTACGTCCAGCGCCGCGCCGGGTCCACGACGAGCAGCCCGTCGATGAGCCGCCGCCACTCCGGGTCGGTCACGGCGTCCAGCGCGGGCCGCCGCCCGGCGCGCAGCAGCTCCCGCACCCGCGCGGACGGCGTCCCCTCGTAGGGCGTCCGCCCGAGGAGGAGCTGGTAGGCGATGATCCCGAGAGCCCACCAGGCGGCCGGAGCGCCGCGGCGGCCCCGCGCGGTCTCGGGCGCGGCGTAGGCCCAGGTGGTCAGCAGCCCGCCCGGGTCCCGCCCATGGACCCTGACGTTGCGGGCTATTCCCCCGAAGTCACCGATCAGCAGTTCGTAGGGATTCCGGGACCGCACCAGGATGTTGGCCGGTTTCACGTCCGTGTGCGTCAATCCCATCGCGCCCAGCCAGAAGTTGAGGCATTCGGCGAGTTCGGCGACGATCGCCCTCAGTTCCGCGTCGCCGAGCGGAAGGGCGTCGCCGATCAGCGCCTCCAGCGAACCGTGCGCGCAGTACTCCTGCGCCATCCAGCCGACCTCGGCGCCGTCCACGACGAGATTCCCGTAATCGTGGATCCGGGGGACGTGCCTGGTGGCCTCCAGCCGCCCCAGCACAACGAGCTGGTCGGTCTCCAGCCGGGAGTCCCGGTGCACTTTGACGACGACCAGGTCGGCGCCCCCGCACCCGCCGTGGAGCGGCTCCGCCAGATGGACGACCGACTCGGCGCCGACCGCCTCGATCCGGATCGGCCGGAATTTCTCCCGCAATGCCACCGGAAAGTCACCGGCATCCCCGGCAACGCCGCCCAGCCCCAAAGAACGACCCTCTCCCCGTCTGCCCCGTCCCCCGATCCTATGACGGCGGACCGCCCCGAAATGGGTCGTCCGACACCGTTCCCAGCAAATCGCCACAACGGCCGTGCGGCAGCGGGCGGGCGAGCCCGTCCTTCCAGCGCGGGGTCGACGCGACGGCCGTCTCGCGGCACGCCGTTGACCACATGATCGACGGCGCGGAAGATGGCCGCCATGGACGCTCCGCGCTTCGTCTGCCTCGACCCTGACGGCACCATCGGCGGCGGCTGGCTGTACGTGGTGGTGGAGGCCGGGACCGGAGTGGTCTACCAGCAGCAGTACGGCGGCAACGTGACCCGGCAGGGGCAGGTGGAGGGCTTCCTGGTGCCGCTGGCGAGCCGTGACGGACTGAGCGCACTGCGCACGCTGTTCGAGAAGGACTTCCGCGGTGCCGGCACCTGGAACCACACCTGGCCAGACGATGCGCGAGGCAGGCTGGAGGAGATCATCGGGGCCGTCCGCTACTGGGCCTGCGACGGCAACACCGAGCAGCCGCACGGCCTGAGGTTGGACGAGAGCCGGATGCGCGAGGTCGACGAGGCGTGGGTCCCGGTCATCACCCCGGACGGCCCCGGGGTGCTGGTGTGGCCCAACTCGGACTGAACGCCTGGTGAGGGGACGTGGACGACGCCGGCGCGGTGCGGGATCAGTTGACCCGGGACGCGACCGCGCCGGCGTCCGCTTCGTCTCCGTCAGCCGTCCACGATCTTCTTCGTTCTCGACCCACAGGCGAACGGCGTTCCGTTCTTACCCTTCTGGGCGCACACCTTGATTCCCACGTACTGCTTCGGCTTCACGTTGCCGTGGGAGAACGGGTCGAAGTAAATGACGCTGAGATCGTGGCCGTTGCGCTGAGCGCCGACCAGCTTGCCGTCGAGCCAGACCCATGCCTTGACGCCGACATTGTCGTCGCATGCGTCATAGACCTGCGCGTAGTCGTCACCGTGTTCGCCGTGGTCGACGAAGCCGGCGATCCCGTACTGAGCACACCGTCCGGGCCCCGTTTCGACAAGGAAACTGTCGTCCGACTTCGCCGAGGCCGAGCCGGCGGGCAGCACCAGGACCGCGGTGATGGCCGCAACGGCCGCGGCGCCGTAGCGAATTCGATAGCCGGCACACTCCATGAAGCATTCACCTCCTAGTTTGATATGAACCGCACTGGAGGCAGTGTGCTTGCACCGGCATCGCCTGCCCAGACTTTTGCACCACAGTGGAAAAGCGCAGGCCGCTCCGGGGCGGCCGTTCACCGGGCCTGTGCCCGTGTCGTCCTCTCGGCGAGGTGGTTTCCGATGATCCAGCCCATGCCGAAGGCGGAGAGCAGCCCGTTCCCGGACAGGTAGCCGTCGGAGTGGGGGCCCGCCAGGCCGCAGGCGGTGCCGCCGCCCGCGTACAGGCCGGGGATCGGCGCGCCCGCCTCGTCCAGGACGCGCCCGGACGGGTCGATGACCAGCCCGCCCTGGGTGGCGAGCAGGCCGTGGGTCACCCAGGCGAGATGGTACGGGGCGGTGAGCCGCCGCCGGCCGGGCAGCGGGGTCAGGGCGCGATCGGCCTGGTCGGTCGTCAGGTGCAGGGAGGCGGCGAGGTCGCCGAGGGTGGCGCGGTCCTGGACGGCGCCGGCGGCGAGGCACTCGCGCATCATCTCCGACTCGCGGGTGGCGGCCATCGCGGCGGCGTCCCAGATCATCGCGGCTCGTTCGCCGGGCTGCCGCCGCAGGACGCCCGCCATGGACGAGTAGCCCTTGGACTCCTCGTCGACGAAGCGCTCGCCGTCGAGGTTGACCAGGACGGCGCCGTTGAACGGCAGGGCCGGTGACACGCGGGTGCCGTGGTCGACGACGACGAGCCCGGACCGCAGGCCGGCGCCCATGTTCCGCAGCCGGGCGCCCAGCCGCAGGGCCCAGGGCAGGGCGTCGCCGGTGGAGGTGGAGACACCGCCGTAGAAGGGCGTGCCGAGGTGCGGCAGATGCTGCTCGACCAGGGCCTCGTCGGCCGCGAAGCCGTCGGCGGCGAGGACGACGGCACCGGCCCGGACGCGTTGCAGGGCGCCGTTCTGGGCGACGACGACGCCCGTGACCTCGCCGTCCTGCGAGACGAGGTCGACGGCGCGGGCCTCGTCGACGAAGGCGGCGTTGTCGCGGGCCGCGAGCAGGGCGCGCAGGTGCCGCATGAGCCGGGCGCCGCCGAGGCGCCCGGTGTCGGTGTGCAGGCGCGGGGCGGTCATCCCGGCGCGGGGCATGTCGGTGCCGATCTCGATCGGGTAGCCGGTGTCGGCGAGCCACTCCACGATTCGCGGGGCCGCGGCGCACAGGGCCTCGACCACCGGGCGCCACTCCTCGTCCCCGCTGGCGCGCAGGATGTCCTCGGCGTGCCGTCGCGGCGAGTCGTCGATGCCCGCGGCCGCCTGGAAGCGGGTGCCTCCCGCGGCGAGGGAACCGGACGAGATGGCGGCGTTGCACCCCTCGCGGGCGGACCTCTCGAAGACGGCGACGACGAGGCCGGGGTCGCCGGCGGCGCGCAGGGCGGTCATCACGCCGCAGGCCCCGCCGCCGACGACGGCGACGTCCACCTCGATGTCCCAGGTCACGCGAGGGTCCCGTCCGTGCCGTAGAAGCGGCGCGCGGCGTCGATCAGCGGCCGCGGCGGGCGCGCGCCGTAGAAGCCGGTCCGCGCCGGGGCCAGTCCGGTGGCGCGGTACTGCGCGGCGCGCAGCTCCGCGACGCGGACGCAGGTGCCGAGGGAGTCGAGGACCGGGACCTCGTCCACGCGGGACAGGCCCTGGTCGGCGAGGAACACGTTCAGCGGCCCCTCCCCCGGGACGACGACGTTCGCGCCGGCCTCGATCGCCTCGCGCGCGGCGCGGGCGAACGCGTCCAGCAGCGGCTCCGGGTCGGCGTACGCCGCCATCACGTCGGTGAACTCCGCCTCGACCTGCACGATCGGGCCGACGAGCCCGTCCAGGCGGTAGTTGCGCAGGTTGCGCCGGAGCTGCGGTTCCAGGGCGGCGATGAAGTTGACGATCCCGACGCGGTCCCCGAGCGCCGCCGCCATCAGCACCGAGGTCTGGCCGAAGGCGACCACGGGGATGTCGACGACCGTGCGGACCTCCTCGTAGGCGGTGTCCGGGATGGTCGCGATCAGGAAGGCGTCGTAACCCTCGTCCTGGGCGCGCAGCGCCGCGTGCACGAACTGCTCCCTGTGCAGGCCGGCGAGGTAGGCGTAGCCGATGTGCGTCCCGGGATAGTCGGACGGGTAGGTGCCTGGCCTCATGCCGTGGAGGTCGATCTCGGTGCCGGGCGCCGCCTGCGACCGCAGGTGGCGTGCCAGCGCGTCGCGGTAGTGCGGGACGTCGTCGAGGACGGTGAAGGACTGGTGCCAGATCCGCATGTTCACACCACCGCCGCGGCGCGGGCGGCGTTCGCCCCGGCGATCCGGCCGAACGTCGCGCCGCGCAGCACCGATGTCGAGCCGGTGTAGTTCGAGTAGTACAGCCCGGTCAGCTCGCCCGCCGCGTACAGGCCGTCCATGGGGCGGCCGTCGCGGTCGACGACCTCGGCGGCGGAGGTGGTCTTGAGGCCGCCGAAGCTGAAGACGTTCGCCGCCATGATCGGGTAGGCGGCGAACGGCCCCTCGGCGACGGGCCGGCTCCAGTTCGACTTCGGGACGTCCAGCCCCGCCGTCGCGAGGCCGTCGGGCCGGGCGTGGTCGAAGCCGTCGGAGGGAGGGCAGGCCGCGTTGTAGGCGTCGATGGTCGCCTCGACGGCCGCGGCGGGCAGGTCCAGCCGCCGCGCGAGGTCACCGAGGGTGTCGGCCGTCACCGGCGGGACGTCGGTGCGGACGCCCGCCATCAGGTTCGGCACCGCGAGGCCCCGCTGGTCGAGGACGACCCAGGCGACGCCGCCGGTCTGGGCCTGGACGGCGCGGGTCGTCCGCTCGTACCAGGCGTCGACGGTGCCGCGGGCCTCGTCGACGAACCGCCGCCCCTCCTTGTTGATCAGGACGCCGTAGGGGAAGCAGAAGATCGCGGCCTCCGGCTCGCCGCTGCGCGGGTCGACCGGCTCGGCGTGGAACAGGGCGAAGTTCCCGGCGGTGGCGGCGCCGAGCGCGAGCGCCATCTCCAGGCCTTCTCCCTTGTTGTAGTTGCCGCCCTTGGCGACGGGCCGGCAGGTCAGCGCCCGGTCGCCGTGGTAGCGGGCCATCAGCTCGAAGTTGCCCTGGTAGCCGCCGCTGGCGAGGACGACCGCGCCCTCGAACACGGCGGGGCCGTCCGGGGTGTGCGCGACCACGCCGCCGACGCCGCGGCCAGAGGGGACGAGGCGGCGGGCCGTGGTCGCGAAGTGGAACTCCACGCCGAGCCCGCGCGCGGCCTCCCCCATCGTCTCTACGATGGCCAGGCCGCCGCCGACCGGCGCCATCCGGGTGGTCGACCGGGTGAGGAACGGGGTCGGCACGAAGTCGAACCGGACGCCGTGGCGCGTCATCCAGCGCAGTGTCGGCGGCGCGTTCTCGGCCAGCGCGGCGACGTAGTCCGGGTCGACGGTGTGGGTGGCGCGGTACAGGGCGCCCTGCCGCCGCGGCGGGAGGGCCGCGTCGTTGACGATGGACGGGTCGGGGTGCCCCATGAAGTCGTCGACGAGGGCGTCCTCGAAGCCGTCCGCGACCTCGTAGAGCGACTTCATGCGCAGGAAGGCCTCGGTGTAGCGGGTGTTCCCGCCGGTCTCGGCCTCCGGGGAGCGTTCCAGGAGCGCGACGCGGGCGCCGTTCTCGGCCGCCGAGACGGCGGCCGAGAGGCCCGCGACCCCGCCCCCGACCACCACGACGTCGTAGCGGTGCGTCTGTTCGGTCATGACGGCGTTCCTCTCAGAAGGCGAGCTCGGCGGAGCCGATCACTGACCCGAACAGCGGCAGCATGTTCGTCACGGAGAACTCGTGGAAGTCCGGGCGGAAGGAGGCGCACATGTCCTCGACCACGGTGACCTGGAGGCCGGAGTCGGAGGCGTGCCGGGCCGCCGACTCAACGACCAGGTTGGTCGCGACGCCGCCGAGCACGACCTCGGTGACGCCCTCGGCGGCGAGGACGTCCCGCAGCGGGGTCCCGACGAACGGGTCGACGCAGCCCTTGTCGACGACGGGCTCCCCCGCGACCGGCGCCAGCGCCTCGACGATCCGCGCCTCCGGGGAGTCGGCGAGCATCGCGCGCTGCTCCTCGTAGGGGGCGAAGCGGGGCAGCCGGTTGGTGCGGAGGCGGTAGGACGGGTCGAAGGCGAGCCGGACGTGGACGACGAGCGTTCCGGCGGCGCGGGCGGCGTCCAGGACGCGCCCGGCCGTCGCGAGGACGCCGCGTTCGGCGATCTGCGCGGCGAGCGGCGGCATGCGCAGGTGCGGGCCCTCCTCGCAGAGCGCGACCTGGTAGTCGAGCATGAGCAGGGCCTTGGTGCTGGTCATTCGGAGTCTCCTCGGAGGGGTCGGGCTACCAGGCGGACCAGCCGCCGTCGACGTACACGACCTGGCCGGTCATGTACGAGGCGGCGGGTCCGGCGAGCAGCAGGAGGGGGCCGGCGAAGTCGGTGGCCGGGTCGCCGAGCCGGCCGAGCATGGTGCGCTCGCCGAACCACCTGAGCCGGTCGGGGTCCGCGCCGAGCGCGGCCGTCATCTGGGTGGGGTAGAAGACGCCGGGCGCCAGGCAGTTGACGTTGACGCCGTGCGGGCCGAGCTCGGCGGCCAGCGCCCGGGTCACGTTCACGACGCCGGCCTTGGACGAGTAGTACGCCGACTCGGGAACGGGACCGACGCGTTCGGCGTAGACGGTGGTGAGGTTGACGATGCGGCCGCCCGAGCCTTGCCGGGTCAGCGCCTTCCCGGCCTCGCGGCCGACCAGCCAGGTGCCGGTGAGGTTGACCCGCACGACCCGCTCGAACTCCTCGACCGAGGTCTCGTCGTAGGGCTTGCGGAGCATGACGCCCGCGGCGTTCACCACGACGTCGAGCCGCACGTGCTCGGCGATGACGTTGCCGAGAAGCGCGGCGACGGACGCCTCGTCGGTCACGTCGACCTCGTACGCGCTGGCGCCGCGGCCCTGCGCGGCGGCCGGGCCGCGGGCCGTGGCGGCGAGGTCGGCGGCGCGCGACGGCAGGTCGGCGACGGCGACCCGCGCGCCGGCGCCCGCCAGCGCCCGCGCCGCGATCTCGCCGAGGCCGCCGGCGGCGGCGCCGACCACCAGGGCGACCTGGCCGGTCAGGTCGAACGCGGGGTTCACCACTGGAGCTCGCTCTCCTCGTCCGCGGCGTTCCGTCCGGCGAGCCGGCCGAACACGCCGGACTTGCCGATGGAGGTGCCGGTCATGTAGCCGGCCCCGTGGAATCCGCCGGTGATCTCTCCGGCGGCGTAGAGGCGCCCGATCGGCTCGCCCCACCAGTCGAGGACCCGCATCCGGGTGTCGACGGTGAGCCCGCAGTACGTCGCGAGCACGACGGTTCCCGAGGGGTGGGCGTAGAACGGCGGGCGGTCGATCGGCGTCGGGTCCCCGACGCCGCCGGACAGGTGGGCCCGCCCGAACGCGTCGGCCCGCCCGTCCCGGAGCGCGGCGTTGTACTCGGCGACGGTGCGCTGCAGGGAGCCGCCCGGCAGGCCGATCGCGGCCTCCAGGCCGGCGACCGTCCCGGAGCTGAGCAGCATCCCGGCCCGCTCGCGCCCGGCGAACTCGTAGATCGGGACCTCGTCGTTGGCCAGGGCCATCGTGCGGGCGTCGAAGACCTGCCAGGTCGTCACGCCGGGCTGGGCGAGCGCGGCGTCCCCGATCTCCTTGTAGTTCCGCGACTCGTCCACGAAGCGGCGGCCTTCGCGGTTCACCGCGATCGCGCCCTTGTAGACGGCGAGGATGCCGGTGCCGTCCTCGCCGGGGTGCTCGACGTGGTAGTGCCCGTACGTGCCCTTGATGTAGGGGGTGTCGCGCAGGCTCGCCCCGAGCGCCATGGCCATCTTGAGGCCGTCGCCCTGGTTCCCGGCGCCGCCCTGGCGGAGCGCGTTCTCCATCTGCGGCGCGAACGCGGCGAGCAGCTCCGGGTTCATCGAGAAGCCGCCGGTGGCGAGCACGACCGCGTCCGCGAGCACCTCGCGGCCGTCGGCGAGCCGGACGCCGGTCACGCGGGCGCCGTCGTGCAGCAGCCGGTGCGCCGGGGCGCCGAGCACGACCCGGGCGCCGAGGGCGCCGGCCGCCGCGAGCAGCAGGTGCAGCATGCGGGTGGTGTCGGCGGGGTGGCTGCGGGGCGCCGACTGGCCCGAGGCGGCGTGGATCTCGCCGTAGCGGACGCCGTGCTCCTTCAGCCAGCGGTACGCCGCCAGCTGGTGCTCGCAGTAGAGGTCGATGAGCGCCGGGTCGCCGCGCCCCCGCCCGACCTCGACGAGGTCCTCGCGGAGCAGCTCGACGGAGTCGGCGATCCCCTGCTCGGCCTGCTCGTCGGTACCCGCGAAGGCGGACAGCCCGGCCGACTTCACGGTGGACCCGCCGATCTCGCCGGTCTTCTCCAGCAGCAGCGCGTACCGTCCCGCCTCGGCCGCCGCGAGCAGCGCGGCGCAGCCGGCGAGGCCGGCCCCGAGGACCAGGACACCGACGCGCCCGGGCAGGCCGGTCTCGACCGGCAGGCCGGGCAGGGCGCTCACGAGAGGCTCCCGAACTCGCGGTCCAGGGCGGTCTCGGCGGCGCTGAACCGCGGCAGGTTGAACAGGCTCTGCCGCTCCTCCCAGCCCGCCATCCGGCCGGCGCGGGACGCGGTCTCGCCGTGCTCGCGCAGGTGCGCCAGCGCCTCGCGGCCGGCGAGGTGCATCGAGCGCATCAGGTAGTTGGCGAACAGCACGACCCCGACGCCCAGCTCGGCGTAGCGCGCGACGTCCAGCTGCGGGGTCCTGCCTCCCTCGACGACATTGACGATCAGCGGCACGCCCGCCAGCTCGCGCCCGACCAGCGCGAGTTCGTCGACCGTCCGCGGCGCCTCGACGAACAGCGCGTCGGCGCCGGCCTCGGCGTAGGCGCGGCCGCGTTCGACCGCCTCCTCGATCCCGTGCACGGACCGGGCGTCCGTGCGCGCGATGATCACCAGCGCGTCGTCGGCGCGCGCCTCGCACGCCGCCGCGATCTTGGTCTGCATGTGGCCGGACGGGATCAGCGCGTGCGAGTCGAAGTGGCCGCACCGCTTCGGCATCTCCTGGTCCTCCAGCTGGAGGCCGGCCACACCGGCGCGCTCCAGCAGGCGGACCGTGCGCATCGCCGCCAGCGGTCCGCCGTAGCCGGTGTCGGCGTCGCAGACGAGCGGCACGCGGGTCGCCTCGGCGAGCCGTCCGGCGTGGTCGACGACCTCGGCCTGGGAGATCAGCCCGATGTCGGGAAGCCCGAAGCCGGCGTTGGCGAGCCCGGCGCCGGTGGCGTAGACGGCGGCGAAGCCGGCCTCCTCGACGAGCCGGGCGCCGAGCGCGTCGGTCGCGCCGGGCAGCACCAGCGGCTCGACCGGCGCGCCCGGCGCGGCCGTGGCGGCGGCCAGCGCGGCGCGCAGCGCCAGCCGCTTGTCGCGGGCGGTCGGGCCGGGGCCGACACCGGTCAGCGATGCGAGCAGGCCCGGCTCCCAGGGCGGGGTATGGGGCACGTCAACTCCTCCATGGAGTGATTACTACAGACGCTTACCGTGACAGCAGTCACCAGGTCGGCGCAACCCTCGCGGTTCCGGCCCACCTTCCCGCGGACTCCCTCCACCAGGGCCGACATCGCGAGTTGTCGCAGCACATCAGCCATGTTCTAGAGGTCGTACCAGCACCCGGCGCCTGTGGTCGCAGTCACAGATTTCTGCGGCCACCTCTTGCCTTCCCCGGAGCGATCGCTCTACGGTCCATGTAGTGACTGCTACAGAGATGCCGGTCACGCTCTCCCGTTCTCCGCGACCCGAAGGAACGTCACCGATGACCGTCCTGGACGAGATCCGCCGGCTGGAGCCGGAGTTTCGCGCCGAGGAGGACCTTTCGGCCGACCAGCGCATGCTGACCGGCCGGGCCTTCACGCGCATGCAGGAGACCGGGCTGATGCGCGGCCTCCAGCCCAAGCGCTGGGGCGGCGCCGAACTGTCGCTGCGCGAGCACCTCACCGGCGTCTACGAACTCGGGCGGATCGCCCCGTCCGCGGGCTGGGTCGCCGGCGTCATGGGCTCGCACCCCTGGCAGCTGGCCCTGTTCCCCGAGGAGACGCAGGCCGAGATCTGGGCGTCCGACCCGGACTGGAACGCCTCCTCCTCCTACGCCCCGACCGGGAAGATCGAACCGGTCGAGGGCGGCTACCGCGTGCACGGCCGCTGGTCGTTCTCCTCCGGCTGCGACCACGCCCAGGGCGTGATCCTCGGCGGCTTCGCCGGGAAGGTCGAGGTGGCGCCCGGCGTCGAGGTGCCGAACTACGGGTCCGCGCTGCTGCACCGCGACCAGTACTCCATCGAGGACACCTGGCACGTCCGCGGCTCCCGCGGCACGGGCAGCAAGGACATCGTCGTCGAGGACGCCTTCATCCCGGCCCGGCGCTTCCTGTCCAGCCCGCTCTACGAGTACAACCCGGAACGCCCCGCGCCCGGCATGGAGACCAACCCGAGCGCCCTCTACAAGCTGCCGTGGGCGGTCATGTTCAACCTCGTCCTGGTCGCGCCGATGCTCGGGCTCGCCCGCCGCCTCATCGACGACTGGACGGCCGACACCCGCGTCCGCAGGGCGAACTGGGGCGGCACCTACGCCGACGACCCGCTGATGCAGATGCGCCTGGCCGAGGCCGAATGGGTCCACGACGCCGCCGTCATGAAGATGTACGACGCGATCGACACGATCACCGAGGCCGCCGAGGCCGGGGTGTTCCTGGACAAGCGGCAGCGGGCCCGGCTGCGGTGGAACATCACCCGCGCCTGCCAGCGGACCGGCTTCGCGATCAACGACCTGATGCGGGCCGCCTCCGGCCGCACCGTCTTCGTCGACCACCCGCTGCACCGCCTCTACCAGGACGTCATCGCCGAACTCGGCCACGCGTTCCTCGTCTCCGACGGCGTCGGCCAGTACTACGGCGCCGCCCTCCTCGACTCTTCCGCCCCGGAGGTCATGCTGTGATCACGCAACTCGCCTACCTCGGCATCGCGTCCCCGAACTCCGCGGAGTGGCGCGACTACGCCCCCCGCCTGCTCGGCGCGACCATCGCCGGCGACGGCCCGGACGGCGCCGTCCGGGTGAAGGTCGACGACAAGGGCTACCGGGTCGCCGTCCACCCGGCGGAGCAGGACGAGCTCCGGTACGTCGGGTGGGACTGCGGCAACGAGACCGACCTGCGGTCCTACGCGGCCGAGCTGCGCGGCAAGGGCGTCGAGGTGCACGCCGGCGGCGCCGAGGAGCTGAAGGAGCGCCAGGTCGCCGAGCTGTACTGGTTCACCGACCCGTTCGGCAACCGCCACGAGATCGTCTGGGGGCAGTTCTCCCAGCCGAACTCGTTCTTCCCCGGACGCCCCATGCGCGGCCGCTTCGTCACCGGCGACCTCGGCCTCGGCCACGTGGTGCTGATCGTGCCGGACCTCGACCGCGCCAACGCCTTCTACGCCGAGACGCTGGGCTTCCGGTTGTCGGACCGGGTGAAGAGCGACGTCTTCAACCTGCGCTTCTACCACTGCAACGGCCGCCACCACTCGCTGGCCGTCGCGGAGATCCCCGGCATGACCGGGATCAACCACCTGATGCTGGAGGTCGAGTCCTTCGACGACCTCGGCACCGCGATCGACCTGTTCACTGCCGACCCGGAGCGGGAGATCCTGCTGTCCCTCGGCCGGCACACCAACGACCTGATGACCTCGATCTACGTGCAGACCCCGTCCTCGATGCAGATCGAGTACGGGCACGGCGGGATCAGCGTCGACGACCTCACCTGGGTCGCGGGCAACCACGACCTGCCGTCGATCTGGGGCCACCACCGCTCCCAGGCGTACCTGGACGGGCCTCCCGGCATCTTCCGCCTCGCGGGCGGCGAGGAGGCCGCCGGATGACCCCCGCGATCCGCACCGAGGACGTCGCGATCGGCGGCGGCCGCCACCTGCGCGTCAACCAGACCGGCGCCCCGGGCGCGCCCGCCCTGCTCTTCCTGCACGGCTCCGGGCCCGGCGTGACCGCCGCGTCCAACTGGCGAGCGGTGATCGAGGGGCTCGGCGACACCTACCACTGCGTCGCCCCCGACATCCTCGGCTTCGGCGACTCCAGCCACCCGGACCCGCAGCCGCAGGGCTTCGCGGCGCAGGCCGAGGTCCGCGTCGACGCGCTGTTCGCCCTCGTGGACGCGCTCGGCCTGGAGAAGGTCGTCCTCGTCGGCAACTCCATGGGCGGTATGTACTCGCTGCGCATGGCCCAGTTGCGGCCGGACCTCGTCGACCGGATCGTGCTGATGGGCTCGGGCGGCATGCCGGGCCTGGAGCCGACCCCGGACCTGATCAAGCTCATCACCTACTTCGACGATCCGACCGTCGAGGCGATGGCGGACCTGCTGATGAGGTTCGTGCACGACAAGAAAGCCTTCGGCGACACCGTCGAGGCGGTCGCGGCGGAGCGGATGCCGATCGTGCGGCGCCCCTGGATCGAGGCCGGGCACCGGGCCATGTTCGCGCCCGAGATGCTCAGCTTCGGGCCCGACGACCTCGCGAAGATCGACATCCCGGCCCTGGTCGTGCACGGCCGCCAGGACTCCATCGTGCCGCTGGAGTGCGGCTACTACCTCGCCGAACACCTGCCGCAGGCGGACCTCTACGTCATCGGCGGGTGCGGCCACTGGACGCAGATCGAGCAGGCCGCGCGATTCCAGGCGATCGTGCGGACCTTCGTCGGAACGGGGACGCGATGACCATGAGCATGATCGAGAAGGCGCGGGCGGCCGCGCCGGCGCTCGCCGCGGCCGACGCCCCGAGCGCGGAGCAGGGCAGGCTCACCGCGGAGGCCGTCGCGGCGCTCGAATCGACGGGCGTCCTGCGGGCGCTGCAGCCCGCGCGCTGGGGTGGCGGCGAGGCCCACCTCGCCGAGTACGCCGAGACGGTGGTCGAGATCGGCCGCGCTTCGGCGTCCGCCGGCTGGGTGGCCTCCGTCGTCGGCGTCCACCCGTGGCAGATCGCCCTGTTCCCCGAGGAGACGCAGAAGGAGATCTGGGGCGCCGACCCGTCCCGCAGGATCGCCTCGTCCTACACGCCGACCGGGAAGATCGAGAAGGTCCCCGGCGGCTACCGGGTGTCGGGACGGTGGAGCTTCTCCTCCGGCAGCGGCATCTGCGACGGCGTCATCCTCGGCGGGATCGCCGGACGCCGCGAGGTGAACGGCGTCGAGCACCCCGACTTCACCTCCGTCATCCTCGACGCCGCCGACTACCGGATCGAGCAGACCTGGAACGTCGCGGGCCTGCGCGGCACCGGCTCCGACGACATCGTCGTGGACGGCGTGTTCGTCCCCGAGCACCGCGGCCAGTCGCACGTGTACTACACGCACGGCCTCGGCACCCCGCTGCCCGGCCAGGAGCTCAACGACGGGCCGCTGTACCGGACGCCGTGGGCGGTCACCTTCAACCTGATCATCGCCGCCGGGGCCCTCGGCGCCTGCCTCGGCTTCTACGACCGGTGGGTCGCCGAGACCCGCGCCCGGCGCACCAACTACGGCCAGTCGCTGCGCGAGGAGCCCGTCGTGCAGCACCACCTCGCGGAGGCGGCCTGGCAGCTCGACGCCGCCGTCCTGAAGGTCAGGCGCGCGGCCGAGGAGCTGATGGAGCACGCCGAGCGCAGGGAGGTCCCCTCCCTGGAGCAGCGCGCCTTCTGGCGCTGGGACGTCGCCCGGTCGGCGAACGCGGCGGTCGACACCGTCCAGGCGCTGATGCGGGTCTCGTCGGGCCGTTCCGCCTTCGTCGACCACCCGCTCCAGACCAGGTTCCAGGACGCCATGGCCGCCGGCGGCCACGCCTTCCTGTTCGGCGATCCGCTGGCCAAGGCGTGGGGCGGCCGGCACCTCGGCGCGGCGAAGCCCGCGGAGGTCCACCTGTGATCACCTCGTCCGACGTCGCCGTCCAGGTCCGCGGCGGCGAACTGACGTTCCGGCTGCACGAGACCGGGGAGCGCGGCCCGGAGGCCGTGCTGTTCCTGCACGGCTCGGGGCCCGGCGCGACCGGGCTGTCGAACTGGGAGCGGATCATCACCGACCTCGGGCACCGGTACTGGTGCCTGGCGCCCGACCAGATCGGGTTCGGCGACTCCTCGCATCCCGCCGACGCGCCGCGCGGCATGGGCCCGTTCAACGAACTGCGGGCCGAGGCGCTGCTGGCGCTCGTCGACGCCCTCGGCCTGGAGAAGGTCCACCTCGTCGGCAACTCCATGGGCGGCCAGCTCGCCCTCCTGATGACGCTGGCCCGGCCGCGCCTGATCGGCAGGATCCTCCTGATGGGCAGCGGCGGCGCGCCGGACATGCCGGTCAGCCCCGGTCTGCGGCACCTGCGCGAGTTCTACGCGAACCCGAGCGCGGAGTCCCTCAAGGAGCTGCTCGGCGAGTTCGTGTACGACCTCGAACCCATGCGCGACACCGTCGACCGGGTCGTGGCCGAGCGGATGGCCTACGTGAACCGCGAGGACGTCCGGCGCTCGCACGAGGCGTCCTTCGACCCGGACGGCGCCCGCCGCTTCTTCACCCCCGAGGAACTCGCGACCCTCACCCACGAGGTGCTGTGCGTCCACGGCCGCGACGACCGGATCATCCCCGTCGAGGCGAGCAGGTACTTCGCCGCGGCGATCCCGAACGCGCACCTGTACGTCCTCGGGCGGTGCGGCCACTGGACCCAGATCGAGCACCCCCGGACCTTCGAGCGGCTCCTGACGGGCCTCGTCGACGGCCACCTCTGAGGAGACGCGCATGCGCATCGCCAACCACGCGGGCCGAGCGGTGCTGGTCGTCGCCGACGGCAAGGCAGCGGACGTCGCGACCGCCTCGGACGGCCGCTTCGGCCCCGACCCGCAGAGCCTCTACGACCACTGGGACGCCTTCACGGCCTGGGCGGCCACCGCCGCTCCCGTCCCGGACGTCGAGATCGACGCGGCCCGTCTCGGCCCGCCGTCGCCGGCGCCGTCCCAGGTGATCGCGATCGGGCTGAACTACGCCGGCCACGCCGCGGAGACCGGCTTCGAGCCGCCGAAGGACCTGCCGCCGGTCTTCACCAAGTTCGCCTCGTCCCTCACCGGCCCGTACGGGCAGATCGCCCTGCCCGAGGGCGGCCACACGGACTGGGAGGTCGAGGTCGTCGCGGTCATCGGCCGGACGGCCCACCGCGTCGCGGCCGACGAGGCGTGGGACCACGTCGCCGGCCTGTCGGCCGGCCAGGACCTCTCGGAGCGGATCCTCCAGTTCACCGGCGAAGCCCCGCAGTTCGGCCTCGCCAAGTCCCATCCGGGCTTCGCGCCGATCGGCCCCTGGCTGGTGACCCTCGACGAGATCCCCGACCGCGACGACCTCGCGCTCGGCTGCTCGATCGACGGCGAGACCGTCCAGGACGGCCGCACGTCCAAGCTGATCTTCTCGATCCCCCGCACGATCGCGGACCTGTCGCGGGTCGTCACCCTGCGCCCCGGCGACGTGATCTTCACCGGCACCCCCGACGGCGTCGGCCTCGGCCGCACCCCGCAGCGCTTCCTGCGCCCCGGGGAAACCCTGCGCACCTGGGTCGAGGGAATCGGCGAGATGGAGCACACCTTCTAGTGAGCCGCACACGAGAGCCCCGGCCCCACAAGGGCCGGGGCTCCGGTCGGTACCGCGGCCGGGTCCACCGGGACCGCTTCGCCGGGTGGCGGAGTCAGAGCTGGCCGAACGTCCAGCCGATCGCCTGCCGCTGGAGTTCCTCGACGAGGACGGAATCGCCAGGTGACGCACCGGCGGGTCGCTGCGGGACGGCGTCGGCGTACGACACCGTCGGGTCGGCGGGATCCGCCGGATGGGCGAGCGCGCCACCGAACCTCAGATCTCCGGCGAACCACAGCACCCCGTAGCCGTCGGTGATGGAGTTCCAGGTGCCGCGCTGGAGCCGGGTCTTCATCACCCCCGCCACGTTCTGGTCCGGATCCAGAAGGAACACGTGAACCAGCGCCGCGGGGTTAACAAATAAGCCTACCATCGTGACGTTATTGTGGTAGATAATCTAGGCAATCAGCTG
>NZ_JBEZJP010000088.1:9726-23943 GCF_040653175.1 Actinomadura sp. NPDC048032 | reverse complement strand
GGCGGTCGTGGGTGCCGACGCATTCGGCGGCTTTGGTGGCGTACTTGGCGATGTAGCCCGCCACGGCGGTATCGGTGAGTTCCCCTGTGGTGGTGATCGGCCGCACGTCGACCTGTGAGCCCCACGCATGTGTCAGGGCCGGGACACCGCCCGCTGCCGGAGCTGAGACGGTGACCGCGCCCGCCGCGTGGTCGACGGCGGCTTTGAGGAGGTCGAGGGTGGCCCAGGCGGGCGGTGATGCGTGGGGGCCGCCGGGTCCGTCGAGGCGGATGACAGCGTGGAAGTGGACCAGGCCACGCCGCTGGTATTCGGCGACCTTGGCGAACGACACCGTCAGCACGTCCCGCAGGTCGGCCACGCGCAGGCCCGCTGACCGGGCGACGTAGCGCCGGAAGGCCAGGGCGAACCGGCGCCACAGCTCAGGGGCGTGGGCGTTCCAGAGAACCGCGCCCGCGTAGTCGAAGCAGTCCGGGCAGATCGGTTGCCCGAGCCGTGGGTCTCCGTCGCTGTGCCGGACGGTGCAGGAGACAGGCCGCCCGTGCGGACACGTCCCGCCGTCGCGCCGGGGACGGCAGGCGACCACGCCGCCGGCCTTGCCGGTGCGGCGGGAGTGGACGGGCCCGAATGAGGGCGCGGTGAGTGTGACGAACGCCGCCGGGTGTCGGGTGACGGTGTCCGGGACGCCCTTGCCGCCGACCAGGCCCGCGCGGACGAGTTGGTAGGTGTCGGCGCGGTAGGTCTCAGCGCAAGCAGGGCACCGCGACGCGCGCCGGGTTTTGCACGCCACCCGCAGCGTCCCGCCCGGCTCTTGCGCGGTGGAGTAGTGCCGGAGGATCTCACCGGTCTGCGGATCCAGGTGAGTGACGCGGCCGCGGAGGTGGACGGGTTGGGCGCATCCTCCGGTGGAGTGTGCGCGGCGGGCCCAGGCGCGGAAGTCGGCGCGGTTGTACCGGTTGGCCATGTCACGCGCGGCCACACCGTTAATGAGCGGTGCCGGGGCGGGATCGGGCACGATGAACGGGTCTCCTGCCTGTCTGTTGGGATGGGTGGGTGATGGGCCCGGCGTGGCCGCACTTGCTTGCCGGCGACGGCGGCCACGCCGGGGACTACAAGGCCGACACCAGAAGCGAGAGCGCGTCGGCGAGCAGGGCCAGGCCCTCGAAGACAGCGCGGACGGCTTGCGCGGCGGATCCGGGATGCCGGAGGGCGAACAGGCCCAGGACCAGCCAAAAGAAGGCGAAGGCGCAGCGGCGCAGGAACATCGGGCGGGCTCCTGTCAGGTGTGGCCGTGGCCGTTGCAGTCGGAGCAGGTGGACCCGTCGGAGGCGACCCCGCCCCCGCCGCACGTCCCGCACTTCCACCCGCACACGCCCCAGCGGCGACGAGTGGGCCGAGCGCGCATCAGGCCGCCCGCCCCTCGTCGCCGCCCTGGTCGGGGTCGAGGAGGATGTTGTGGCGGTAGCTGGTGTAGGCGTCGTACTCGTCGTGGCGTCGCTTGGGGACGTGGACGATGCCGTAGGTGATGCGGCCGAAGGTCTTTTCGGCGCTGTAGTGGCCACCCTCGGAGCGCTTGTCGGCGACTTCGGCGCCGAGCAGCGCGGCGACCTTGTCGACCATGGCGACCGCAACGGCCTCGTCCTCGGCGCGGGTGTAGACGTTGTACTCCCTGCCGTACTCGTTGATCGGGACGGCGGGGTTGGCCTCCAGGAAGTCAGCGAGGGCGCGCAGGCCGGTGATGGTCTGGTGACGGGCGAACAGGTCACCGGGCACAGGAAGGGAAGCCTGGCCGGTCGGGTTGGTGGACGAGGTCATGGCGGGTTCCTCCAGTGCTCAGGAGACGGACGCGGTTGCGTGGGGCTGGTCGGTGCGGAGCTGGCGGAGCAGGTCTGAGGCGAGCTGGTTGGAGACGCCGAGCCGGGCGCGCAGCGCGTCACGGGTGATCGGCCGCCCGTGCCGACTTTCGTGCTCGGAGGCGACGCGGCGCGCGAAGTCGACCAGCGGAGCCGCCGGAGCGGGAGCAGGCGAGGGCACCGCGGATTCCTCGGCGGCCGGAACCGGGGCCGGGGTCGGAACGGGGACGGGGATGGAGGTCTGGCCGTCCTGCCCGTCCCGGGCACCGTCGCGGGGCTCGTCCTGGGCAGCGGGGACGGCAGCAGCGGCGACGGTGGGGAGTTCGTCCTCCCACACCACCCACGAGGACGACGAGGACGAGCCGGACGACGACGAGGACGAGGCCGGAGCCGGGTCGGGACGGCCGAAGGACTCCGGGACGGGCGAGGTGTGAGCCACCGCCCGGGTGCCGGCCTTTCGGCGCTCCAGCATCGACACCGCAACCAGGAACGCGCCCGCCGGAGTCCCGGCAGTGATCCAGCCCCAGACCGACGGGTCGGCCTGCGCGAGGTTGGCGGCCAGCGACAGCAGGATCCCGCCGACCAGGACAATGGTCGGCCAGGACAGCCGCCCCGACTCTCGCCCGGTGTTCTTGTCCCGCTGGCGTTCCGCGGCGGCCATGACGCAGGTCAGGTCGATGCAGACCGCGATGGCCCAGGCCATCCACCCGCGCTGACCGTGCTCGGTCGCGGTGTCGCGGATGTGGGTGAACGACCCGGCCGCCGCAATAGCGGCCAGTACGACGACCGGCGCGGAGTCGGCCACCGCCCCGGCGAGCCGCCGCATCACGCCGCCCGCCGGTCGGTGACGAGCGCGAGCAGGGCGACCAGTTCGGGGTCACAGCGGTGGACGTCGGCCCACTCGTCGGCCTCAACCGAGGACGAGGAGGCGAACGACTCGGCGCACTGCTGGCACCGGGCGACGTGCAGGGACCGAAACTCGTCCCACTCGACCCCGACCGGCCACACATCCCAGGACGACACCGCGCCCGTCCGAGACGAGCCCGAGGACGACGGCGAGGACGGGGACGAGGGGGACGCGAGGGCGACGAATCGGGGACGAGGGCGGGGACGGAGGGGACGGACACGGGCGACCATCGGGCAGCCTCCAGGAACGGTTTCAGGCATGGGTCGGGTAGGGACGCGGCGCGATCAGGGCTCACGCCAAGCCGGGAAGAGAAGGGGCCGGGCCGGTTACGCGGCGGGGCGGACAACCGGGATGGAGCCGACGAGGGTCTCCCAGGCCGGGGTCAGGTGTGCGTAGTCGCGCGCGGCTTGCTCGGCCTCGTGTTCGGGGACGTAGACCGAGCGTGCCCGGTGCCACGAGCCGTCTTGCCCGGCGACGATGCACACGCCCGGAGTCTCAGCCGGGATGACGCGGGCGGCGTCCAGGGCCGCGGGGTCGAGGTCGCCGAGGGCCATGTTCGCCGTCTCCGGGTCGTTGACCCGGTGGCACACCCGCCCGGACAGCTGAGCTCGCAGCGCGGTCACGCCGGGCCCGAGGTCGGAGCCGACGCGCTGACCGCACACGACGAGGTAGACGGCGAACGCCCGGCCGAGCTGGGCGACCCGTAGCAGCGCGGTAGCGGTCTTGGCCACCTCGTCTTTCTCGCTCTTGTCGGCCATGAGGAACAGTTCGGCGACCTCGTCCACCAGGACCACGATGGGCATCGGCCGAAGATCCTCCGGCAGCGTCCACACGTTGCGCGCACCAAAGGCGCGGCAGGTGGCCATGCGGTTCTCGACCTCCCCCACCAGGTCGGCCAGCAGATCGACCGACTCTTTGCGGGTCGTGGCCAGTGCCGAAAGCCGAGGCGCGTAGGGGGTGAACTCGACGCCGCCCTTGAGGTCGAAGCCCGCCAGGGCGACCGGTTGCGGCGCCAATCCCTTGAGCAGGGCGTTGGCCAGGTTCGACTTCCCGGACTGAGTCGCGCCGACGTTCAGCCAGTGCGGCACCGTGCGGAAGTCGATCACCCAGTCACGACCGTTCTCCAGCTTCCCCGGACGCACGTTCAGCAGCTCACCGGTTTCTGGCTCGGTGACCACCTCGACCAGCGGGTCACGCATCGTCGCCCACAAGGTGACGCGACCGGGCCAGACATCGACCACCCGGACCGAGTGCACGCGCCAGGCGTGCGCGATCCCCTCCGCGGCTTTCTCGTAGTCGGCGGGGACTTGCCCGTCGTGCAGGCGCAGCCGCATCCGCCACCCCAGCCGAGTAGGCCGCAGCAGCCCGAGGCGAGGCGAGCGCTCGACATCGACCCGCCGCACCCGCCGCTTATGCTCGACCACCGTCGCCGCCGACCGCGAAGCAGGACCCACCACGGGGATAGCGTCCAAGGTGAGGCGGAACCGGCGCCGGTTGCGGGTGAGCTTGCAGCCCGAGGCGACGTGATGCCACGTCAGGTACACCAGCACCGCCCGGGCCGGGAACCCGACGCCGTACCAGAACGACACCGGGTGATACCGGCGCCAGGCCCAGAGCCCGGCCGCCGCAGCGGCCAGGACCCCGAGCACCAGGACGAAGTCAGTCATGACGGCAGCCCCGTTCAGGCCACGCCCGCCGGAGCGGACGAGTCCGACGAGGAACCCGACGACCGAGCGGCGGAGACGGGGACGATGCGGTCGGCGCGGTAGGCCACACCCCACCGCTTCTCACCACCCAGAACCGCCTCCCAGGGGAACGCGACCAGCCCGACCGGCGTCACGACCTCCCCGATCGTTATCGCCTGGTCGCCGGTTACCGCCACCTGGAGCAGGTCCACCCGCCCCATGGAATCGGCAGCCGACAGGCCAACCGTGAACACCGTCTGACCGTTGCGGTCCGTCTTCACCTCCCCTGTGTCCTGGTTGACGAGCTTCGGACGCGGCGGCGACACGCAGACGAACGTCAGCGCCGACACGTCGACCGGAATGTTGCGCACGAAGTACCTCCGCTGTCGATCCCCCTAGACAGTTCAAGTCGCCTGTTCGGGAGTCCTTGTCTAGGGGGGTGTACAGCAAAGGTAAGCGATGAAAGGCAGGACTGTCTAGGGGGGTCTACAGAACTCTGTGACTTAGTTTCCGGAGACCCACAAGACCGCAGTGGCATCGTCGGACGCCTTGCCGCGTGGCCACCGCGTTCCCTGCGGATCGGACGCCTCTGCTTCCCGCGTCCGGGTGATCAGTTCGGCCGGTCCGTCCTTGCGGAGCACCGCGAGCAGCTCAGGCCAGCTCATCAGGTCGAAGCTGTCGACCAGCCGGCTAGCGCCATCGCTCAGGAGCGCAACCGCGCCGAGCTCGCTGAGCGGTGTCGATCCTGCGAGAGCCTGTCCGGCCGCTTCCGGTTTCGTGCTCGCCACCCAGAAGCCGCCCGCCTGGTTGCGGTAGGCGGCGAGCTGCTCGACTCGGCCCCGCAGTCGCTCGGAATGCTCGCCGCTGCCCACCGCGGGCAGTTCGCCCGGCTCGCCCAGACGAGCGATCACCTCTGCGAGCCGATCATCAGTGATGACCGCCGGCTCCTGGTCGACCAGATCCAGGACGACCACGGCGTCCGAGAGCACCAGGTAATCGAGGCGTTCCCCGCTCACCCTCGCAAGCGCGACCGTGGCCGAGGGGGACCCAGGATGCCCGAGATCACAAGTCCCGGCATGCAGCGCATTAACACGCTCGATGCCAACGGCGAGCGCCTCGTCCAGGCCGACGCCGACGTCCGTAGCAGCACCTAGAAGGAGTCCGCCCAGGTTTCGCGCGTACCAGGCAACCGAGTGCACGCACCCAGAGCCCACGCCCGCCGGCGTCCCCGCCCCGTCCACGACGACGAACAACCCCGGCGCAGCCGCCGCGAAGTCTTCGTTGTCCCGGTCCGGACGTCCCGGCTCGCTGGCGATCTGTACGCGCATCCGTCCCTCGTCAGCTAGCCGCCTCGTCGTGCCGGTAGATCGGGGTCAGCAACTCCGTCCGCACCGGCTCATGGGTGTCCGCGGTGTACTCGGTGCCGACCACGACCGAGAACCGTTCGTTGCCGACCTGCCCCCACAGGCTCCCGATATCCGTGGTCAGCAGATGGACCACACCGAGCGACCCCTCAGGGTGAATACCGGCGACAGCCAGGAAGCTTCCCTTGCCGTCCGGCCGAGGCAGCCGCCCCAGGTACCCCACGTCGTAGTTTCGGGCCGGACGCTCTTCCTGCCCCGACCGATAGCCGTTGCCAGTCCGAGTGTCCCGCAGCAGCCAACCGACCTCGTCCCGCTCCCACGCAAGAACGGGATCCTTGCCGTACGCCTCCTGCATCGCGGGCGACATCCGAGGCCCGCAGATCACCAGCATTCCAGCCCGGTTGAGGTCGATCCCGCCATCAAGCCCGACGTGATCAGACTTCACGGTCAGGTCGAACGTTCGCGCCAGGTCTTCCAAAGCCTGCCCGGTCTTCAGGTCGTCCAGCGCGACATACGTCCGATCACTCGCAGGGTCAGGCCGCAGGGGAGTCACCACGATCACCTCACCCGCTCCCAGGAACGCGCCCTCAGGCGCCGGCCCCGTGTGCCGGATCTGGTGGATACGTCCGCGGCTCAGCCCCGCCGCTTGTGCGATCTGCGCGTACGACATCCCCTGCGCGTGCAAGTCCTGGATCAGACGCCGCCTCAGCCGCGCCAACTCCGTGACCTCCTGCTGAGCCTCCGCCAGACGTTCAGTCGCAGCGCGCAGCAGCTCATACGGGTCGTCTATCTGCGCGATGCGCTCCAACTCGCCTGGCATGACACCCCCTCCGGAGTCCACCAGTGAGTCTAGGACCCTAGACAAGGTGCCGGATAGCTCATGGCCAGTCGAGGAGCTGACAGTGCGCAAACGCCGCCGACGGCGCGGTATCGGCGGACCGCTCACACCGCCGCGCCGACGACGTCCGCCCAGACACGCCGCCCGACGCGTACCGCCTCCGTCCCCCAGGCTTTGGAGACCGCGTCGACGATCAGCAGGCCTCGCCCGGAGACAGCATCAGCGCTCGCAGGCCCACCGCAGAGGACCGGGGGAGTCTGCGCCCCGAGATCGACCACCGCCACCCGGACGTGCTCCGGATGCGCCTCCAGCTCCAGGATGAAGTGCCCCCCATCCTCACCGCTCGCCGTGTGCTGCACGGCGTTCGTACAGAGCTCGCTGACCACGAGCTCCACTGTCGTAACTAGATCGTCCGGTACCCGCTCGACGACGAGCGCCCGAGAGAAGGCCCTTGCGTCGCTGATCGATCCGAGTCGGCCCTCGAACAGACGAGACCAGCGCGTCACGTCGATCACCACCCGCGCGTCTAGGGGGCTACACACCCCGAGGAACACGCAGCGTATGCCAGATTCGGAGATCTATTCAATACGTTCAGTGAATAGAGCCTAGGGCGTTCCGAAGCTCAGCGGCCGCCCTCGCCACCAGAACGCGCGCCTCGTCACCGAACACCGCGGCCCGCTCGAACTCCTCGAAGATTTCCGCGTACACCGCCACCTCCTCGGCGTCGGCCAAGGTCAGCTCACGCGTAAACGTCTCCACCGTGACGGCCGCCTGGTCGTACAGCGCGAACCCATGCAGCGGCACCCGAGGCATCACACCCTCAGGAACCACACCCAACCGCACATGCGCCCACCTCGAAGCCTCAGCCAGGTAGGCGAGCTGGTCAACCATGCCTTCACCCGACCCCGGCCAAGTCCGCAAAGCAGCCTCAGCAACCACGAGCACCAACCGCCGTGCCCCATTGCGAGCCAGCGAAGCCCACGCGTCAGCATCCCGGCTGGCCCCCGCAATGGCAGCGAACTCCGCCGTCCAAACCAGCCGAGGCAGCACAACCGCTCCGAACGCCCGGACGAGCTCAGCCTCACGAGCCCACTCGACGCCGACCCCAGACCGGAACGACACTCCAGCATCAACCCGACGAGCCGCAGTCTCCTCGTACGCCACCCGCACCAACCTGACGAGCCGCTCAGCTTCCGCCGGCCCCAACTCCAACGCCCCGAACAACCGAGCCACAACATCAGGGTCAGAGACCCGCCGCCCCGTCTCCACCCGAGACACCGTCGACTGAGGAACCCCAGCCCGCGAAGCCAGACCAACCCCGGACAACCCAGCAGCCACCCGAAGCCGCCGCAACTCCTGCCCGATCTCCCGCAGCCGCTCAGCACCCATAACCGAGCGTTCTACCACCCGGACACGGGCCCCACAGCCACACGAGAGCCCAGACCGTAAATCCCCAGGTCAACGGGCTATATCCGTGCCGGATGAGAACTTTCTCTACGTCTTCAAGGGCGCCCGCTCCGCGGCCGCCGGGCGGCCGCGCCCGGCTCTGCGCGCCGGGCATGCGGCCTGTTCCGTCCGGTCCCGCCGCGCAGCCCGGCCACGGCCGCCCTGCGTCAGCGGCAACGGTGAGAAGACAAGACGACAATCAAGTCAGCGTGACGAAGATCAGGCGCTACTGGTATGGACGCAGGTGATCGGAACTGTTGGTTACTCGATGACGGGGGCGTCGAGCCCAAATCAGGCGGTAAGCCTGTTGTGTCCTAAAGAGGTCATGAACCGGGCTTGGTGTCTCTGTCTAGAGATACAGTAGTTCCTCCTTGTCTGTGTCCACTGGGGGACTAGTCCTTGTCTCAATACGAACTAGGGCGAGCTGCGATCGAGCGCTTCACCCGAGAGGTGGACGAGCTGGCAGCCCGGAACGGCAACGAGGCCACGACGCGTCTCGCAGCGATAGATCGCCTTTTGTTGGACTGCCTGGGATGGGCGGCCGATGAGATCAACTGCGAAGAGTATCAAGAAGGTGATCGGCTCGACTACGTCTTGGGTCGGCCTCAAAGGCTTGCAGTAGTCGAAGCTAAGCGTATTGGCCTCCATTTCGAACTGCCGGCTGGAGTAGTTGGTGAGCGTGAGATAGCGCTCAGGACCATACACGAGACCAGCGAAACGAATCGTGAGGCAATTGAGCAGGTCCTTCGTTACTCAGCATCCGGTGGAATAGCCGTTGCCGTACTGTGCAACGGGGCCCAATTGATCTTGTTCCTGGGTAGCCGACAAGATGGCATTGCGCCGCTGATGGGTCGTGCAATTCTCTACTCCAGCCCCGCCGAGATGGAGGCACGATTCACGGAACTTTGGGATTACCTTTCTCCCGTTGGCTTGCGTGATGGCAATCTACGGCGGCGGCTAGCCAGGCGCGGTACGACCACCCCTCCGCCTGAAAGGCTGTCCGCTCGCATCCCGAGCTACCCCGGCTTCCGGCGACGTAGTGAACTTGAGACGGATCTCGGTATCCTTGGTGACCTCTTCCTGCAAGATCTAGTACAGGAAAAAGAAGTCTCGGATGAATTTCTGCGTGAGTGCTACTGCGCAAGCGGCCCTCTGTCTCAATACTCCGTTGTCAGTAAGGAAATCTTGAGGGCTAGATATGCTGGATTGCAATCATCTCTACAAATAAAAAATGTAGCCGACAAGAAAGGGACGACCCCTTCGCTAAAGCCTGAAGTGCTGTCGGCTGCCCTCACTCGACGGCCCGTGATCTTGCTGGGTGACGTTGGGGTTGGGAAGACCATCTTCCTCAAGCATCTTGTGCGCGTGGACGCTGCCGACGTTCTGGACAACACAGTTGTCATATACGTCGACTTTCTCCGCGAGTCGTTTCTCCTGGAAGACGTGAGACAATATTTGGTCGACACGGTCACATCTGCAATTGATAACGACTTGAATGTCGACATCTATGAAGCCCGGTTTGTCAGGGCTGTCTACAATCGGGAGCTGAATCAGTTCAGGAGAGGAATCGACTCCATCCTTCTGGAGGCTGATGACAAAGATTTTCAACGTGAAGAGCTTGCGATGCTGAGGAAGCATGTTCAGGATGGCTTGCAGCATGTCCGGAGAAGTCTTGAACACCTCCGAGGCACACAGGGTCGTGACTTCCTTCTGATCCTCGACAATCTTGACCATCACGACGATGCGTTCCAGGAGAGCGTCTTCGTGATGGGGCAGAGCTTGGCCCAAACCTGGCCAGTCGCGGTATTTCTCTCGCTACGTCCCGACACCTTCTTCAAGTCGAAGCGGCGAGGCTCGCTTGCGGCCTATCAGCCGCGAGTCTTTGCGGTGCCGCCACCTCGCGTCGACTCTGTGATACAGAAACGTCTCGAATTTGCCAGACGTCAATTGGTAGAGACGGGACGTTTGGATATATTTCCGCAAGGCATGACGCTTGACTCGGATAATCTGCTCGTCTATCTAGATGTGCTCATAGATGCTTTTAGGAGTAATCGTGATCTGGTGACGATGATAGACAATCTCTCTTCAGGGAATGTGCGCCAGGCCCTTGACTTTATTTCTACCTTTGTGGGTAGCGGCTATGTCTCCACGGCTCGCATATTGGATGCACACACGCGTGGGCGCAGGTATGTCGTTCCACTTCATGAATTTATGCGCGCGATCCTTTTCGGTGAATTCGACTACTATGATCCTCGGGCTTCCGCAGTTGCCAATGTCTTTGATATCACCACAAATGACGGTCGCGAGCACTTTCTCTTGCTTGCATTGTTGGCGGCGACAGAGTCACGGGGGGAGGCGGTGCCCAATGGTTTCGTAGAGTTCGAGGTTCTCTATGAACACCTACAGTCTCTCGGCTATCTGCCCGGGCAGATTGACGCGCAGAGGGAGCGGGGAATCGCACGCAAGTTGCTTGAACCGAGCCGAGACGGTGAAGACGCCCGATCGATCCGCATCACGGCCTCGGGCAGCTATATGCACAAACATATGGTTAGATTTTTTTCCTATGTGGATGCCATGGTGGTTGATACGCCTATCATCGACTCGCGCGTCCGTGCGAATATACGAAACGTCATGCCGATTGAAGATCGGCTGGAGAGGGCGAAGATTTTCGTAAGTTATCTTGACACTCAGTGGTCGTTTGCCGAAGGTGACACAACGTTCTACTGGCCAGACGCTAGTGCGGCACTTGTAAATGACATCGATGAAATTTCATATCGTGCTGCGCGTGCTCGGGACAGATCCACTTACCCATTGACGTGAACGCATCTTCGCTCTAGGCTGCAAGTATCGAGCTGCCATGTCGCCTACTGAGGGAGTCGGGGATGTGAGCTTCAGGTCTGATGAAGCGGTCCGTGTGCTCTGCACCGGGCCGCTTTCGCATGTCAGCGGCTCGACGGCAGGTTGACAGCCCTACTGAGGAACCAAGGGGCTGATGCTGTTCTGGATCCTCCCGCCTGGAACCCTGTCCGTGCGAGGCGGCCTGTCACACCCGCTCGGGACCCGGTCGCGACGCGGTGGTCACCGGCTCGATCCAGTGTGCTGGATTGAGACCCGCGAGCGAGCGAGAAGCGGCAGGTGAGAGCGGTTGGACTGTAGACCCTTCGCCGGCATGGTTCCGATGGTGAAAGCGGCTCGACCACTAGGCCGTTCGCCAGCTGAGCGAGCCTGAAGCGGGGGCTTCGCAGCCCCCAGCCCCCCGCGGGCCGGAGGGCACGCCCGCGCGAAACTGTCTGTTACACCGTCTCGCCGTTCGCGCGGGCGCACCCTCCGGGACGGTGTGCGTGCTAACGCGGGTGCTAACAACGGGCCTGGATGACCTTGGACTGGCGTGGAAGTGCCGGAGGTTGCGCCGCTGGTCAGAGGACGGATGCGGACGGGCCTGGATGGGTCTGATCTTGCTACGGATCAGAAGGTTAGGGGTTCGAATCCCTTCGGGTGCACATGGCTTAGAGGCCCCTTCCGGTTTCGGAAGGGGCCTTTTGTGTGCCGTGCCTGGTAGGGGGTGTGTGGGCGTCTCTGTGTGGGTCAGGCCTTGTTGGTGGTGGTCCAGCGGGTTTGGTGGCCTGAGGGGCGCGGGAGTGTGCCGTGGGCGAGGATCTGTTCGTGGATCTGGTCCAGGGCGGTGTGGAGCGGTCCGAGCAGGGTCGGGTCGAGTCCGTCGAAGAACATCTGCTTCACCAGGGCGGCGTGGCCCGGGGTGGCCCGGCGCAGCGCGTCCCGGCCCTGTGAGGTGAGGACCGCGTCGGTCCCTCGGGCGTCGGTGCTCGACGGGCGGCGCGCGACCAGGCCGCGTGCTTCCATGCGCAGCACCTGGTGGGAGAGCCGGCTCCGCTCCCAGCCGATGCGGACCGCCAGGTCGCTGAGCTGCAGCCGCTGGTCGGCAGAGTCGGCCAGGGCGTTCAGGACGTGGAAGTCCTGGTGGGAGAGGCCGCCGTCGGCCTGCAGCTCGCGATTGATCTCGTAGTTGAGCCGGAGCGCCACCCGCATGTAGGCGAACCAGGTCGCCTCCTGCTCGGCGGTCAGCCCGCTGTGGGCCGGCTCGTCCGCGCTGTCCCCCAGGTCGTTCGGCATGCGGGCTCCTCTACGTGGCGCGGCGCTCAGGCTAGCCGATGCCGCATCTCCAGGAACAAGTGCGTGGCGAGCAGTGTTAAACCGCGATGCGTGACATGTCACGTAAATCAAGGAGGTAGATGTGACTAAGGCAGTCGTGCTCAGCGACTACGGCTCCCCGGACGGGCTGGTTCCGGGTGAGGTCGAGATCGGTCCGCCGGGGGCGGAGCAGATCCGCGTGAACGTGGAGTTCGCCGGGGTCGGGCCGACGGACCTGGCCATCAGGTCGGGCCGCCTGAAGGGCGCGTTCGGTGCCCGTCCGGGTTCCGTGCTCGGGTTCGAGGCGGCCGGCGTGGTGGACGCGGTCGGCTCCTCGGTGATCGACGTGCGGCCAGGTGATGCGGTCGCGGTCTTCCTGCCCGAACTCGGCGGTTACGCCGGGCAGGTGCTGGCCCGTTACTGGGTGCGGGTTCCGCGGTCGGTCGGCGCCCAGGCGGCCGCGGCGCTGCCGGCCTCTGGGGAGGCGGCGGCACGGGTCGTGGACGAGGTCGGCGTCGCGGCGGGCGAGACCGTGTTGATCGTCGGTGCGGCGGGGTCGGTCGGGCTGATCGCAAGCCAACTCGCCGTCGCGCGCGGGGCGGAGGTGGTCGCCGCGGTCCGTCCCGGGGACTTCGACCTCATGGCGAGTGTGGGCGCCGCTCCGGTGGCTTACGGGCCCGAGCTGGTGGCGAACGTCCGGGCCGTCGCGCCGTCGGTGGACGCGGTCATCGACGTCTCCGGCGCCGGTGTCCTCGGCGCCGCGGTCGAGCTGGCCGGCGGACCTGGCCGGGTGGTCACTCTTTCGGATCCGCACGCCGCCGACTTCGCCGTCCGGCTGTCCGGGCCGGACGGGCCACGCATCACGTCGCGGTTGGAAGCCGTCATGGAACTGCTGGCCGCCGGGCGGCTGACGCTGCGCTCGCAGAGCGTCGCCCCGCTGATGGACGCCGCGCAGGTCCACCGCGGCATGGAAAACGGTGGGCTGCGGACCAAGGTCCTGCTTTCCACGCAGGTCTGAAACCTGGAACAGGAGTAGTCATGGGACAGCTGGACAACAAGGTGGCCCTGGTCACCGGGGGCACGTCGGGCATCGGAAGGGCGACGGCGCAGCGGTTCGCGGACGAGGGCGCGTTCGTCTTCGTCACCGGCCGCAGGCAGGCGGAACTCGATGCGACGGTCAAGGCACTCGGTGATCGAGGCCGGGGAGTTCGCGCGGATGTGTCGAGCGCCGAGGACCTCGACGAGCTCTATGCGCAGATCCGCGGGGAGGGACGCGGTCTCGACGTGCTGTTCGCCAATGCCGGCGGCGGGACGTTCGCGACCCTGGCCGACGTCACTCCGGAGCACTTCGACGAGACGTTCTCGATCAACGTGCGCGGCACGCTGTTCACGGTGCAGAAGGCTCTTCCGCTGCTCAACCCGGGCGCATCGGTCATCCTGGCCGGCTCGACCGCGGCCACCAGCGGCACCGCGGCGTTCGGGGTCTACGCGGCGAGCAAGGCCGCGATCCGGTCGTTCGCCCGCACCTGGGCGGTCGAGCTCGCCGACCGGGGCGTCCGGGTGAACGCGATCGTGCCGGGGCCGATCGACACCGAGGGGCTGCGGGGCCTGGCGCCCGACGCCGCCTCGGCCGACGGGCTCGTCCGGCAGTTGGGCAGTGCCCTTCCGCTCGGCCGGCCCGGTCGTCCCGAGGAGGTCGCCGGCGCCGTGCTCTTCCTCGCCTCGGGCCAGAGCAGTTTCGTCACCGGCAGCGAGTTGTTCGTCGATGGCGGTGACGAGCAACAGTAGCCCGCGCGCAACCGGTTGCCCGGGCGTCACTCGAAGCGGGAGGCACCGGTTCGGGCTCGCGTGGAGGTCGCGTCGCGAGTCCGAACCGGGCTTCGTTCGCGTGGGGACGGGGCCAAGGCCGCTCTGGGGGTCAGCGGCCCAGTGCTCGGCGGACGGTGAGGTGGTGGCGGGTTCTGAGGCGGCGGAGTTC
>NZ_JBEZJP010000088.1:0-9627 GCF_040653175.1 Actinomadura sp. NPDC048032 | reverse complement strand
GTTCGCGTGGGGACGGGGCCAAGGCCGCTCTGGGGGTCAGCGGCCCAGTGCTCGGCGGACGGTGAGGTGGTGGCGGGTTCTGAGGCGGCGGAGTTCCCAGAGGCTCACCAGCGTGACCGACAGCGGGCCGCCGAGGATCACCGCGAGCCGCGCCGGGACCGGGAGGCCGTCGTAGTCGTGGGAGAACAGGTCCATGATCGCGAGTTCCCAGACCAGGACGGTCGCGATGATCGGGGGCAGGACCTCGTGGATGTCGGCGGTCCGGAACACGTGCACCAGTGCGACGGCGGCGCCGAAGAACACGAACACGATCGCCCAGAGCGTTACGAGGGCGATGATGACCATGACGAGGAGCTTCGCGTAGACGGCCGGGGACGGCTGCTCGTCATCCCCGATGAGGCCGCCTTCCGGCATCACGGAGGTGAGGACGACGAAGAACAGCACGGTGCCGACCAGAGCCACCAGCGACCCGAGCGGCTTCAGCGTGCGCCGCAGATAGAGGGCCCGGACGTGTTGACGGCTTCCGAGGATGAACGCGCCGACGATGATAGGAACCGTGGCCGGCAGCAGGGTCGCGGACGTCACGATCTGGTCGGCCCGCTCGTAGGCCAGGGACTGGGCGTCCGAGGCGACGCGGTACGCCACCATGATCCACACCACGGCGATGAGACCCACCACCGCGCGCAGGACCTGGACCTTTCGTACGACCGGATCGTCCACCCGGTCCGGGCGCGTCGGCCTGGCCACCTGGCGTCCGGCGATGACCGGGTTGAGCAGCCGGAACAGTCGCCGCCCGCGGGACGGCGGGCGCGGCGGTCCGGGCGGGGGTCCCCAGCCCGGTTGCGGGCCGCCGCCGTACTGCCAAGGGCCCGGCGGCATCCCGCGGCCCGGCGGTTGCGGCGGCCGGGCGGGGGGTTGCGGTCCGCCGCCGTACGGTCCCCAGGGGTTCTGCCCAGCACTCATCGACGTTCCCGCACTGTTGAAGAGACGGCCGGACGCTCATCGTCATTGAGTGAAAACACATAGCAAGGCCTGAAATGTGCCCACTTTTAATGGTTTCGTCCGGAGGGGCGGATCCACGACCCCGCCCCTCAGCCCATGTGACACCGCCGGGGAGGGAAATGTTCGCGCGACCGCCCTTGCTGATCGTGACCGTGCCGTTCACCTCGAGAAACCTGGCGATGCCTGTGGATCGGCGGCCGGCCGGGTTCCGTCGAACGCGCGATCGGCGAGACGGAGAACTCGGCCGGGGATAGTTTCGTCGGGAAGCCGATGGCAAGGACGGCAGGTTGCCGCCGCCTGCGCCGGTGCCGGGCGTGACGCTGTGCTGGGAGCGATGGGTGGATCTGCGCGACGAGATCGAGACGGTCCTGCGAGGCTGGCACGCCCACGAGGCCGACCGCGGGTCGGCGGCCGTCATCGACTTCGACTGCGCGCCCACCGCCGCGCCCGTCGAGGCTGCGACCAGCCGTCTTGCGGTCTACCGGGCTCTGTCCGACCTGCGCGTCCGCACCGTCGGGGCCGGTGCCGACCGGCTCACCGCGCGCCTGACCGCGGATCTCGCCTATCTCGGCGCCCTGCTGGGGGAGCATCCGCCGCTGGGCGACTATGTGCGGGCCACTCAAGGGTGCGTCGCTGTCGGGTGGCGGGACGACTACGTCGCCTACCGCGGCGACCAGGCCCGCCAGGCACTCGGCGCCGTCGGGGTCGGGTGGGGTTCGGAGACCGTCCGGGAGTTGAGGGCGGTCGAGGGGCCGATCGAGGCCGGCGAGGCGCCGGACGCGATCAGGCAGGCCGCGGCGGACTACGAGGCCGCCGTCCGTCAGGTCACAGGTAGCGAGGCGCCATTCAACCTCACCATCGAGACCGCCGAGGTGGACGCCTACTGGGCGTACTGGCTGGACGGTTCCGGGGCCGACGTCCGGCTGCGCCTCAACCTTCGGCGCGCCGGCTTCACCAAGGTCGCCGCCCGCCAGTTCGCTCTGCACGAGGTGCTCGGCCACGGCCTCCAGAGCGCGAGCTGGTCGGCGCGAGCCGCTGCCCAGGAGGTCCCTTGGGTGCGTCTGATGTCGGTGCACGCGCCGCAACAGGTCCTGCTCGAAGGGCTCGCGCAAGCGCTCCCGCTGTTCATCGCCCCCGATGACGAGCTGATGGTCGCCCGCACCAAGTTCGACCACTACAACCAGCTTGTACGCGCCGAACTGCACGTGGACCTCAACCGGGGTGCCGGCGTCGGCGAACTGGCCGAGCGTGCCCGTGCGCGCATGCCCTGGACGACCGAGGCCGCGATCGCCGACGTCCTCACCGACAGGGGAGCCGACCCCCAACTCCGCTCCTACCTGTGGGCCTACCCCGCCGGAATCGACTGGTTCGCGAACCTCGCCCGAGCAGACCAGGCCACCAGAACGGCCGTCCTCCACGCCGCCTACCGAGACCCGTTGACGCCCACGGAGCTCGCAGCGCTCTGGCCGGCGGGCCCCACCATCGGCGGCGAGGGCGAGCGCGGCCGACTCCGTGCGCTGACGCTTCGCAGACGGCCTTGAACCGGCCCGGCGTCCTAGCCTGAGGGCATGCCGGGCGAATGGCGTGTGCGCGAGGTCAGGTTCGGAGCCGAGGGCGTCACATTGGTCGGCCTGCTCGGGGTTCCGGGCGGTGAAGCAGTGGCGGGCGTGGTCCTCGTCGGGGGTTCGGGGCCGTCCGACCGGGACAACGACGGCTACTTTCGGCCGATCCGCCGGTATCTGCTGGAGGCCGGGGTCGCGGTCCTGAGCTATGACAAGCGCGGGGTGGGGCGGTCGTCGGGCCGGTGGTGCGCGGCGACGATGGACGACCTGGCGTCCGACGCGCTGGCGGCGCTGGGCTTTCTGCGCGCCCAGCCGGAGGTACGGGACGAGGCCGCCGGGTTGTTCGGCCATAGTGAGGGCGGCTGGGTGGCCTTGCGCGCGGCCGCCCGTGGCGCGCCGTCCTGGGTCGTCACCAACAGCTGCCCTGGCGTCACCCCGGCTGAACAGGAACGTTACGCGCTGACCACCGCTGCCAGAGCGTCCGGCTCGCGTCATGAGCGTGACGTGGACTCCGTCGTGGCGTTCTACGACCGGCTGGTGGAAGCGGGCCGGCGTGGTGCCGGCTTCGCCGAGGCCACGCGGATCGTCGCCGAGGCAGGGCACCCGGCCCTGGCCGCCTTCTGGTCCGATGTCGACGCCGATGGCTGGGAGTTCCTCAAGCGGAAGCAGGATCACGATCCCCTGCCCGACGCGCTTCGGCTGCGCTGCCCGCACCTGGCGATCTTCGGCGGTGCCGACGAGGTCGTTCCCGTCGCCGCCAGCGTCCGGCTGTTCAGCGAGGCCGCGTGTGACGCCGACCGCGATCATCGAGCGTCGCTGACCGTGCAGATGTTCCCGGGAGCCGACCATCGGGTGCGGCGGGACGGTGTGCTCGCCCCGGGCTACCTTCCGACCCTCGCGAAGTGGATCCACGCCCCGGGCTAGCTCGTCCCGGCCTGCGGAAGGCAGGCGAGACAGCGAGTCGTTCCGCTGCCTAGCCGGGACGTCGTACCGAGGTCGTGTCGCTCGTCAGCGGCGAGCCGTTCGCTGACACGGGCAGGAGGTCGGGCACTCGGGCGCCGTCGCCGTCGACCAGGACGGAGTGCTCCTCGCCGGCTGCGAAGGCGTGGCGCTCGCCCCACTGCCGCAGCGTGACGATCACGGGGAAGAGGTCCTTGCCGGCGTCGGTGAGCGCGTACAGGCGGCGCCTGCCCGACGGGGCGTCGACCTGGGTGAGCAGTCCGTGGGCGGTGAGTTTGCGGAGCCGGTCGCTGAGGATGTTGCGGGCGATGCCGGTGCGCTGCTGGAAGTCGGTGAACGAGCGGGCGCCGTCCATCGCGTCGCGGACGATGAGCAGGCTCCACCGGTCGCCGACCAGGTCGGCGGTGCGGGCGACCGGGCAGCCCGGGTCCGTCCACGCGGGGCTCCCCCCGCCGGTCTCGTCGCGCGCCATCACCCCTCCAAGGAGTTGCGTAATGAAACCATTCTGACCTACGCTCCGCAGAGTTTCAAAATGAAACCAAACGGAGGTGGGCCGGTGCGCTGGACGACGAGGCTGCTGCTGGCGGCGGTGTGCGGGGTGGCGGTGGCGAGCGTCTACGCCGGGCAGCCGGTGCTGGGCGCGATGGGGAGCGATCTGGACGTTCCGGTCGACTCGCTCGGCTGGTTCGTGGCCGCCGGGCAGCTCGGCTACCTGGCCGGACTGGTGCTGCTGGTGCCGTTGGGCGACATGCTCGACCGCAGGCGCCTGATCGCCGCGCACCTCGCCCTGGTGGCCGCCGGGACGGCGATCACCGCGGTCGCCCCGGCCGCCTGGGCGGCGTTCTCCGGGCTGGCCGCGGCGGGGATCTTCGCGGTGGTGGTGCAGACCGCCGTCGCCTACACGGCGTCGCTTTCCCCAGCCGGCGAGCGCGGGCGCAACCTCGGCATCGTGACCTCGGGCGTGGTGATCGGCATCCTCGGTGCGCGTGTCGTCGCGGGATTCCTCGCGGACCTGTGGGGGTGGCGGAGCATCTACCTGGCCCTGGCGGCCCTCGCGGGACTTCTCGCGGTGCTCGCCCTCACCGCGCTGCCCGCGGACGTCCGGTCTGGGACGGCGAGATACGGGCAGGTGCTCCGGTCCCTCGGCGGGCTCTTCGTCCAGCCGGTGTTCCTCGGCCGCGGGCTGATCGCGTTCTTCCTGTTCGCGTCGTTCGGCGCCCTGTGGAGCGGCATGGCCCTGCCGCTGGCCGGGGCGCCGTGGCATCTCGGCGAGGCGCAGATCGGGCTCTTCGGCGTCGCCGGGCTGGCCGGGGCCCTGGGCGCCGCCCGGTCCGGGCGCTGGGGCGATGCCGGGTACGCGCGCCGGGTCACCGGCATCGCGCTCGCGCTCCTGATCGCCTCCTGGGCCGCGATCGGACAGCTCCCCTGGTCACTGCCGCTGCTGATCCTCGGCGTGGTCCTGCTCGACTTCGCCGTCCAGGCCGTCCACGTGAGCAACCAGCACACGCTCACGACCGCCTACCCCGACCGCACCAGCACGACCATCGGCGCCTACATGGTCTTCTACTCCCTCGGTTCGGCTCTGGGAGCGGCCGCGACCACGGCCCTGTTCGACGCCGTCGGCTGGATCGGCTCCACCGTCCTCGGTGCGACGCTCGCCCTCTGCGCTCTCGCCGTCTGGGCCGTCACCCCCCACCCGGCGGGACGCGCCGCCCGCCGTCCCCGGCTCGAACAGGCGGAGAAGGTGTGAGCGGACGGCCGAGAGGTCGCGGGCGCGCTAGCGGCGGGCGTGGCGGATCTTCAGGCGGCCGAGGCCCATGGTGCCGGTGATCCGGATCTCGGGGCCGCCGGGCCGGGCGGGACGGCGGGGCGTGTAGCGCGCGTCCTTCAGCCCGGTGTGCAGGCCCTCGATGTCGACGACCGCGTCGCGCGGCACGATGATCTTGGCCTGGCCGGTGCCGACCTGCAGTTCGATGGCGACGACCGGATGCTCGATGATCGCCTTGGACAGGTCCAGCCGGACCCGTCCGAAGGCCGACTCGACCTTGAGGGAGCGCGGTACGCGCCAGGCGCCCCGGCGCTTGATCCGTCCGGTGGCGGCGCCGATCGTGGTCGTGGCGCCCGTGTCCTCGTCCGGGAGCGCGGCCAGGGGCACCGCGAGGTCGCCGTGGGTCCTGGCGGTGAGGACCTGGTCCAGGCGCTCGTCCATCTCCTCGTGCGTGAGGTGCCCGGTGGCGTAGGCGTCCCGCAGGCGCTGCGCGGCGGTGTCGCGGTCTTCGTCGCCGACGAGGCGCGCGAGGTCGTCCGGACGGGGGGTCACGAAGCCCACTCTAGCGCCGTCCCTCCGCAGGGGTTCGAGGCGCGGGGCCGCCCGGGAGTCAGCGCGGGTAGGGCCCGGAGCGGGAGGTCAGGGCCGTGAGGGGCTTGCCGACGCCGAGGAAGGTGTGGCCCGTCATACCGTTGATGATCCCGGCAGCGGAGGCGTACCAGGCGCAGACGGCGGTGAGGACGCCGAGGTAGCCGCCGATCTTGATCGTGGTCTCGCTGGTGGAGAAGTTCCCGATGAACAGGATGATCTCCGTGGCCTCCAGGGAGACGAACACCGCCAGGACGGCCTGGTTGACCTGGGTCGCCCAGAGCATCATGTAGGTGTTGAAGATCGCGAAGGCGAGGAGGATCCAGCCGAGGTCGTTGGCTTCCTGGGCGGGGGTCGCCTCACCGGCGATCAGGACGACGTACAGGCCCAGGCCGAGCCAGAAGCCGCCGTAGGACGAGAAGGCCGTCGCGCCGAACACGTTGCGATTCCGGAACTCCCACATGCCGGCCAGGATCTGGACGACGCCGCCGTAGGCGAGGGCGTAGCCCAGCCAGGCGTCGGTGCCGTCGGTCCATCCGGCGTTCTTCACGGACAGGAGGAACGTGGTCAGGGCGAAGGCCGCCAGGCCCAGGGGCGCGGGATCGGCGATCGCGGGCGGGGTCTGCGGGGTGGACTCTTGCTCGACGTGGGTCATGGTGCCTCCTCGCTGGAGTCCCATCGCCTTGTCTCGCGCGGTCTCGGCCGGACAGGGATGGACGCAGGAATGCGGACAACGGACGTCCGGACGTCCCGGATGGGACCGTTATCTCCTCGGCCCTGTTTCGGATCATAACGCCGCTTGCGCGCCAGGTCAGGGGCCCTTTCGCGGGGCATTTCCGGCGTATCCGTATTAATCGCCGTCGCCGGGCGGAAGGGCTCGTCGCGGCGTCCGGCGATATGAGGAATGCTTTGCCTCGCATGAGAGGACGGCGAGTCGAATCAGAAAAGTCTCTTGAATCGCCATCCGGCAGGCGGGCAAGCCTTGGCGAAGGCGTTGCCGACTACTTGACGACGGCGGGGCTGAAGGTGGGCGGGTCGCCGAGGTGCCCTCGGTGGGAGCGGGGGCTGCTCCCGTCGACGTCCACCACGCCCAGTTCGGCGCCGAGCTCGGCCCCGATGTGGACCTGCCCGCTCCAGCGCATGTACTCGGGGTGCCGCGCGAGCGCGTCGATCACCCGTCCGCTGAACTCGGGGGACTCCGCACCCGCGGCGAACGACCTGTACCGGTCGGGGACGCCCTCGAAAAGCGCCCTGTTCCGTTCGGTCTTCAGCAGACCCATCCACAGCGAGATGACGGCGACGTTGTAGGGCTGGAAGTCGACCGCCATATCGTGCGCCATCTTGTCGACGGCGGCCTTTCCGGCCCCGTAGGCCGGGCCGTGCATGTAACAGCGTCCGCCGAAGGAGGAAGTGTTGACGACGAGACCCGCGTTGTTCCTGACCAGCAGCGGGGCGGCGTAGTAACCGGCCACGTAGGCGGAGCGCATCCCCACGTCGAACATGCTCTGGAGCGCCAGCGGCTTCTCCCAGAACGGCCCTTCGCGGGTGAGGCCGTCCGGGATCGTGAACGCGTTGTTGACGAGGATGTCCAGCCTGCCGTGCTCGCGCTCCACCCGCTCGAACAGGTCCGCTACCTGCGCGTCGTCGGAGTGGTCGCAGATCACCGGCACGCCGGTGCCGCCGCGGGCGTCGATCTCCTCGGCCGTGGCCGCGACCGTGCCGGGGAGGCCGGCGTCGCCCTCGGCCCGCGTCCGGCCCGTCACGTACACCGTCGCGCCGGTCGCGCCGAGGGCGAGCGCGATGCCCTTCCCGGCCCCGCGGCTGGCGCCGGTGACCACGACGACGCGGTCTTCGGTAAGGCTCACCTGTCGCTCCCCGTGAGGAATCCGAGCATCGCCGCCGTGGTCTCGGCGGGCCTCTCCATCTGCATCATGTGGCCGGCCCGCTTGATCATCCGGACGCCGCGGACGTCAGCGTGGTGGTCGCCGAGCCTGTTCAGGGGATCGTCGCCGTGCCAGCCCTCAAGGTCGGCGTCCTGCTCGCTGCCGATGAAGTAGTACGGGACGGGGTTCTTCCGGTCGCCGTAGGACTTGCGGTACTCCCAGGAAAGGTCCATGGCCCGGTACCAGTTGAGCCCGCCGGTGAAGCCGCTGCGGCTGTAGGCGTCGACGTAGAACTCCAGTTCCGGTTCGGTCAGCCACGTCCACGGAAGCGGCGGCGTCTCGGGCAGGGCGTCGATATAGGACGTGTCCGGAGGCTGACGCCAGACGTCGAGGTAGTGGTAGTCGCTGGAGAGCGCGTAGAAGACCTTGCGCAGGAACTCGCGGGGCGCGGCGGCGAGGTCGCGGTCGGCGACGCCCGGCTCGGCGAAGTAGTGGATGTGGTTGAAGTGGCGCTCGGCCTGGCGGGCGGCGAGCGTCAGGGGCGACTCGCGGCTCGGGGTGAAGAACGGGTTCTCCAGGGCGATGATCGCGGCGATGCGGTCCGGGTGGTGGTGGGCGAGGTCGTAGGCGGCGAAGAGGCCGAAGTCCAGGCCGCTGAACACGGCCCTCTCCTCGCCGAGGTGGTCGAGGAGGCCGGTGAGGTCGCCGACGATCCGGTCGACGTCGTACTCGCGGTGGTCCCGGGGGCCGGTGGTGTGCCCCATGCCGCGCATGTCGGGCGCGACGACGCGGAACCCCGCGTCGGCGATCGGCCCGATCTGGTGGCGCCAGCTGAACCAGAGATGCGGGAAGCCGTGCAGGAGGACGACGAGCGGCCCCTCGCCCTGCTCCACGTAGTGGACGTCCAGGCCGTTGACGCGCGCGTACCGATGACTCCAGCCCGCCATGCCGCGGTTCCTTCGGTTCGGGGAGCCGACCTTCGGACTGTGCAGGACGGCGCCACCGGCGGCACCGGGATGTCCCGCTCAGTGGGAATCGAGCGTGATGCGGACGATCGTCCCCTTGGCCGGTTCGGACAGCAGCTCGGCCCGCCCGCCGTGGGCGGCGGCGATGGCGGCGACGATGGGAAGGCCGAGGCCGGTGCCGCCCTGCGTGCCCCGGTGGAAGCGTTCGAAGGCGCGGGCGGCGTCCTCCGGGGCCATGCCCGGGCCCTCGTCCGCCACCTCGATCAGGCCCGGCGCCAGGCGGACGGTCGCGGGCGTTCCGGGGGGCGTGTGAGCCCGCACGTTGGCCAGGAGGTTGGCGAAGACCTGGCGGATGCGGGCCTCGTCGACGGTCGCGGCCAGAGTGTCAGGGGCGTCCAGCGCGATGGGACGGTCGGGCGAGGCCGCGGTCGCGTCGGCCACGGCGTCCCGGGCGAGGGCGACGAGATCGGTGCGGACGGGGTGCAGGGACGCCTCGCGGTCGAGACGGGCGAGTTCGAGGAGGTCGGTGACGAGCCTGTTCATCCGGCGGGCCTCCTCCTCGATGCGGCGCATCGCGTCGGGCAGCTCGTCCGGCCCGAGCGCGCCGTGCCGGTAGAGCTCCGCGTAGCCCTGGACGGCCGTGAGCGGCGTGCGCAGCTCGTGGGACGCGTCCGCCGCGAACTCGCGGACGCGGGCCTCCGAGCGGCTGCGCGCCCAGAACGCCTGCTCGATCCGCTCCAGCATCACGTTGACGGCGGACGCGAGGCGGGCCGCCTCGGTGCGCTGCCCGGGGCCGGGCATGCGGGCGCGCAGGTCGCCGCCCGCGGTGATGGCGTGCGCCGTGGCGGCCATCCGGTCCAGCGGCAGCAGGCCGCGCCGGATGAGCCGCCGGCCGAGCA
>NZ_JBEZJP010000087.1:0-23970 GCF_040653175.1 Actinomadura sp. NPDC048032 | reverse complement strand
GACGAGCCGGCCGGTCTGAGGTCGATCCCCGGGGCACGCCGCCCCGGGGATCACTTCTTTCGCGCGGTGGACGGCGCCGGCGGCGATGGTGTGGACGACGAGCCCTCCGCCGCACACTCCGGCGAACCCGGACCAGGCGGTTCCTCCCTGCGTCCGGTCAGCGGTGGTCAACGCGGCCGGAGCCCGGACGGTCCCTCGCGAAAGGGTCAGTGGCATACGCGTGTCCGGCGTCGCGTCGGACCTGTCAACTGACAAACAAACCATGAAGGTACGCAAGTTCCTCAGGGGCGCCGGAGTAGCGGCGTTGTTCCTCGCGGTCCTCGTGGCCGCCAGGTGCTCCTCCCAGTCCTCCTCGGAGACCCCGAACAACGAGTGGCCGCCGTCGGCGACCGCTCCCATCGAGCCCACGACCCCCGTCGCGAGCACGACCGCGACCGCGGAGCCGTCCACCAGCCAGCCGGAGGCCACCCCCTCCGACGTCTCGCTCCGCCCCGGCAAGGTCGTCGGCGCGTTCGAGGACGGGCCCCAGGGCCCGTTCCTCGTCCTCGCGTTGCCGGACGAGGACCAGGGCGACCTGGAGATCGCGTCGAAGGACAGCGACGCCCTCCGGAAGCTCGACGTCACGGGGCAGTCGATCTCGATGCTCTGGAAGGTGAACGTCTCGGCCGACGTGCTCCCGGTGTGCCGGCCCAACCTGACGCGCATGGTGTTCAAGGAGTACCCGTCCTGCACGGGTTCCGCGGACGCCACGCCCAGCACGACCAACCGGTGACGAGCCGGCCGGTCTGAGGTCGATCCCCGGGGCACGCCGCCCCGGGGATCACTGTTTTCCGGCCTTTTCCGCGCGGCCGAACCGGCCAGGCGCACCCCATGCTTCCGCGCTCTGCGCGCTCCGCCGGCCCCTCCGAAACGCCTTCCGGAATTGACGTCGAAGTGCGGGGCCGGACGGTCAACAGCGCGACGGCTGTCGGAGCCGCCGCCGCGTGGCACGCCGCTTGGCACGCCACGTGACAACGCAGAGGAAGGGAGCAGAAGTGGACCAGGAAACCGAAAGGGTGGAGATCATCCCCCTCCCGGCCATGACAGGTCCCCGCGAACTGGCGGAAATCGGCTTCAACGCGGTGGAGAACCAGAACCGCCCCGTGCAGCTCGAACTCGATCGAGGAGTGACTTTCCTCGTTCGTCCGGGCATGAGCCTGGAGCTGGTGACCGCGGAGCTCGAATGGCTGTGGCCGCGCGAGCGGACGCCAGAGGAGTTCGTGGAGCTCGCCCACCGGCTGGCTCTGCTTCGGGACGCCCCGGTGCCCGTGCACGGGATCACCGTCGAGCCGGGCCAGACCTTGGAACAGGTCTTCACCGCCTTGCTGGAGAAACAGCAGAAGCGGGATCACCCCAGAATCTGATGGATGCGTCACCGCCCGAGACGGGCCGTGACCAGGAGTGAACGACCTCCGGTCCGGCGGCCCCCACAGCCACCGGACCGGAGGAACTCCCGCCGAACGCCACAAGAACAGCGTTCAGGCCCCAAAAAGCCCAGAACCGCGACAGACCGACGAACGCGGAAGCGTCGCTTATGGTTTGTCAGGGCCGAGTCACCCGCTTGGCGGTGGGGCTTGCGGTGAGCGCGTCTGTACCCACTGGGGAATCGTGCCGGCGCTTGGTCATGGCGGGTGCCTCCGGAGGTCCGTGGAACCCGCGTAATGCGGAAGAATCGGGGGATGCAGTTCGGCGTTCTGGGGCCCGTCGAGGTCCGAGCGGACGGGGCGGACGTCCCGGTGGGCGGGCCGTTGGTGCGGGCGCTGCTGGCGATGCTCCTCCTGGACGCGGGGCGGCTCGTCCCGGTCGAGCGGCTCATCGACGGGCTGTACGGGGAGGAGCCGCCGAGCGGGGCCGCCAACGCGCTGCAGTCGCAGGTGTCGCGGCTGCGGCGGGGGCTGGGCGATCCGGCGCTGGTCGAGGGGACGCCCGCCGGGTACCGGATCGCCGTGCGGCGGGAGGACGTCGACGTCCACCGGTTCCAGCGGCTCGTGGCGGACGCCAGGGCCGCGGGGCGGCACGAGGCGGCCGGGCTGCTCAGGGAGGCGCTCGGGCTGTGGCGCGGCCCCGCGCTGGCGGGCGTGGGCGCGCCTTTCGCGGCGGGCCAGGCGGCGCGGCTGGAGGAGGAGCGGGCCTGCGCCGTCGAGGAGTACGGCGAGGCGCTGCTCGCGGAGGACCCCGGGGCGGCGGTCGCGGCGCTGCGGGACCTGGTGGACGCGCAGCCGCTGCGGGAGCGGGCGCGGGCGCTGCTCATGCGGGCGCTGCACCGGAGCGGGCGGCAGGCCGAGGCGCTGGCGGTGTTCGAGGACGGGCGCGAGGTCCTGGCCGAGGAGCTCGGCGCCGACCCGTCGCGGGAGCTGGCGGACGTCCACCTGGCGATCCTGCGCGGAGAGGCCCCGGCGGCCGTCCGGGCGAACCTGCCGGCGCAGCTCACGAGCTTCATCGGGCGGGAGGAGGAGCTGCGCCGCGTCGGGAGGATGCTCGCGGACGGGCGGCTCGTCACGCTGCTCGGGCCGGGCGGGGCCGGCAAGACGCGGCTGGCGATCGAGGCGGCGGCGCGGGACGGCGGCGAGGTCTGCTTCGTCGACCTGGCGCCCGTCGTCTCCGGCGACGTCGGCAGGGCGCTGCTCGGAGCGCTCGGGCTGCGCGAGGCCGGGATGCGTCCGGCGCCCGGCGAGCAGCCGCCGGACACGGTGGAGCGGCTGGTCACGGCGCTGGAGGGGCGGCGGGTCCTGCTCGTCCTGGACAACTGCGAGCACGTGGTCGCGGCCGTCGCGGAGCTGGCGCACCGGCTGCTTAACGCGTGCCCCGAGCTGCGGGTGCTGGCGACCAGCCGGGAGGCCCTCGCGATCACCGGTGAGGCGTTGCGGCCGTTGCCGCCGCTGGAGCTGCCGCCCCCGGGCGCGGCGCTCGCCGAGCTGCCCCGGTATCCGGCGGTGCGGCTGTTCCTCGACCGGGCGGCGGCGGTGCGCCCCGGGTTCGCGGTGGACGAGGGCAACGCGGCGGCCGTGCTGCGGATCTGCCGGGCGCTGGACGGGCTGCCGCTGGCGATCGAGCTGGCGGCGGCGCGCCTGAGGTCGCTGCCGGTGGTGGAGGTCGCGACGCGGCTGGACGACCGGTTCCGGCTGCTGTCACGCGGCAACCGGACGGCGCCGCCGCGCCACCAGACGCTCCGGGCGGTCGTGGAGTGGAGCTGGGACCTGCTGGACGAGGCGGAGCAGACCCTCGCGCGGCGGCTGACGGTGTTCGCCGGGGGCCTGACGCTGGAGGCGGCGATGGGCGTGTGCGGCTTGGACGACGCCGACGAGCTGCTGGTGGAGCTGGCCGACAAGTCGCTGGTGCAGAGCGACGGGTCCCGGTACCGGATGCTCGACACCGTCCGGGCGTTCTGCGCCGAGCGGCTCGCCGCGGCCGGGGAGGCGGAACGGTTCGAACGGGCCCACGCGGAGTACTTCGCCGAGCTCGCCGGGCGCGCGGAGCCGCACCTGCGGGGCGCCGAGCAGCTGGAGTGGCTCGAACTGCTCGCCGCCGACCACGGGAACCTGCACGCGGCGCTGCGGCGGACCGTCCGGTCCGACCCGGCGACGGCGCTGCGGATGATCGCGCCGCTGTCGTGGTACTGGTGGCTGCGGGGGCGCGTCGAGGGCGCCGCGCTGGCGTCGGACCTGCTGGACGTGGTCGGCACCGCCCCGCCGGAGGGGCTCGACGAGGAGTACGTCCTGTGCGTCACGAACGCCGTGTCGGGCGGGGTCACGGGCGAGCGCGCGGTGGCGTGGCTCGACCGGGCCGCCGAGCTCCTGCGCGCCATCGACCGTCCCGTCCGGTACCCGGCGGTCATCGTGCTGTGGGCGCTGACGGCGGGCCCCGAGCGCACCGACATCGAGGTCTTCCAGCGGCAGGTCGGGGACGACCCGTGGACGCGGGCGCTGGTGCGGATGAGCGACGGCTTCCTCGCCCAGTTCGGCGGCGACCTGGCCGAGATGGAGAAGGCGTGCGAGGAGGCGGTGCGCGGTTTCCGGGCGTGCGGGGACCGCTGGGGCACGGCCAACTCGCTCGACCCGCTCGCGCAGCTCGCCTCCCTGCGCGGCGACCGGGAACGCGCCCGCGCGCTGCTGGACGAGGCGCTGGACCTGGTCGGCCAGCTCGGCGCCCTGGAGGACACCGCCGACCTGCTCTACCAGCGCGCCGTCGTCCACATCCGCGCCGGCGACCTCGACGCGGCGCGGGCGGACTACGAGCGCGGCGCCGAGCTGGCGCGCCGGGCCGGCACCCCCGACAAGGTCGCCGGGGGCTGCCTGGGGCTCGGCACGGTCGCGCGGCTGCGCGGGGACGCGGCCGGGGCGCGGGCCCTGTACGAGGCGGCGCTGACCGGCTACGGCTCCGAGCGGTTCATCGCCGCCGCCGTGCGGGGCGCGGCGCTGGTCGGGCTGGGGTGGCTCGCGGCGGACGAGGGCGACGCCGGACGGGCCCGGGCGCTGCTGCGCGAGGCGGTGGACATGTCGTTCGACCACCCGATCTTCGGCTACCAGGCGGACGCGGCGACCGCGCTGGCGGGCCTGGCCGCCCGCGAGGGCGACGGGGAGCGCGCGGCGCTGCTGCTCGGCGCGGGCCGGGCGCTGCGGGGCGTCGCGGTGTCCGGCGATCCCGACACCGAGCGCGTCCTCGGCCGGGTCCGCGGCCTGCTGGACGACGACCGGGCCGCGGCCCTCCCCCGCGACCGGGCCTTCGCCCTGCTCGGCGGCGGCTGACCGGGCCCCCGTCCCGCCGTCAGCGGACGGTGCGCGGACGGTCAGCGCGCCGCGCGAACCTCCGGGGCATGAACTCCTCCGCCCGCAAATGGGGCACCTTCGCGACATGCCTGCTCGTCGCGCTCGTGCCGAACATCGACCTGACCGCGCTGAACCAGGCCGTCCCGCACCTGTCCGCCGACCTGAACCCCTCCGCCACGCAGATCCTGTGGATCGCCGACGCCTACGGGTTCGCGCTGGCCGGCCTGCTGATCACCATGGGCGGCGTCGGCGACCGCATCGGCCACAAGAGGCTCCTGCTGATCGGGACCGCGGTGTTCGCCGCCACGTCCGCCCTCACCGCCTACGCGCCGAACGCCGAGCTGCTCATCGCGGCCCGCGCGCTGCTCGGGGTCGCGGGGGCGACGCTCATGCCGTCCTGCCTGTCGCTGCTGCGGCGCGCGTTCACCGAGCCGAAGGAGCGGACGATGGCGGTCGGCGCGTTCAGCGGCGTCGCCGGCCTCGCGGTCGGGCTCGGACCCGTCGTCGGCGGCGCCCTGCTCGACCACTTCTGGTGGGGCTCCATCTTCATGATCAACGTGCCGCTGATGGCGGTGGCGTGCGTCGCGGGCGCGCTGGTGCTGCCCGAGTCGCGCACCTCCGCCCCGGGCCGCCTCGACCTGATCAGCGTGCCGCTGTCGGTCGCCGGCGTCCTCGGCGTCGTCTACGCGGTCAAGGAGGCCGCAGCGCACGGCGTGGACGAGCCCGCGGTCTACGTCTCGGCGCTGGCCGGCCTGCTCGCGCTGGGGGCGTTCCTCGTCCGGCAGGGACGGGTGGCCGAGCCGCTCATCGACATCCGGCTGTTCCGCGACGCCGCGTTCTCCGGGTCGGTCGGCACCAACATGTTCGCGATGTTCACCCTGGTCGCCCAGTCGCTGATCTTCTCGCTGTTCTTCCAGCTCGCGCTCGGCTGGTCGCCGCTGCGGGCGGGCCTGGCGGGCCTGCCCGGCGCCGCGGGCGCCATGATCGGCGGCGCCGCGCTCGCCCCGCCGCTCATCAACGCGCTCGGCCGCGCCCGCGCCGTGGCGGCGGGCATGGCGCTGTCGGCCGGCGGCTTCGCCCTCTACATGGCGATCGGCCTGCACACGTCCTACTGGACGATGGTCCCGGCGATGCTGCTGGCGGGCATCGGGATGGGGCTGGCGATGACGGTCACCGCCGACACCGTCCTCGCGTCGGTGCCGAAGGACCGCTCCGGCGCCGCGTCCGCGATCTCCGAGACGGCCACCGAGCTCGGCGGCGCGCTCGGCATGGCCGTCCTCGGCAGCGTGCTGAACGCGGTGTACCGGAACGTCCTGGACCTGCCCGCCGGCGTCCCGGCCCCGGCCGCGTCCGCCGCCCGCGACTCCCTCGGCGGCGCGCTCCAGGCCGCCGCGAACCTGCCCGGAGCGCTCGGCGCCCAGGTCGCCGCCGCCGCCCGCGGCGCCTTCGTGGACGGCATGCACGCCGCCCTCACCTGCAGCGCCGGCCTCGCCGTCCTGGTCGCCGTCTTCGCCCTGGTCACCCTCCGCAACGTCCCCGCCCTCATCCCCGACACCGAGGAGCCGGCACCTGTCACCGTCCCATGATCGGCCATGCCTGCCCGGTCCCGTCCGATGCGGCGGGACCGCAGTGTCTCCCCACCGAGAACGAATTCGCACTTTGAGCGAAGCGGAAACGGCAACGGTTGCTGGGCCGGCCTAAGGCCGGCCCAGCCGTCGGGGAGGCTGATCAGCGCGGAACGGCGCAAGATTGGGTCCTGACGCATTTGCAGACGGGAGGGAATCATGCCGAATGGTTCGAACTCCGGACGTCGCTGGCCTTCTGGCACCTTCCTCGGCCGGCTTCCGGAAGAGTGCAGAGCAGACCTGATGAAGATCGGACAGATCCGCGCCTTTCCCGCGCGCCATGTCCTCGTCCGCCAGGGTGATCCGACCGGTTCGGTGTGGCTGCTCCTGGATGCGCTGGTCAAGGTGACGGCACAGACCGAGAACGGGCGTCAGGCCCTGCTCGCGCTCCGGGTGAGCGGCGACCTGATCGGGGAGATGGCCGCCCTGGACGGCGCTCCGCGCTCAGCCACCGTCGTCACATGCGGACGTGGCACCGTGAGCCAGATCCGAGGCCTCGTCTTCGTGGAGTTCCTCCGGCGCAGACCCCACGCCGCCCTCGCGCTCACGCATATGACCAGCGAACGTCTTCGCTGGTCAAATCAGCGACGTCTGGACTTCGCGAACTATGACGCCTCCCGGTGCCTGGCACGAGTCCTGCTCGCACTCGCCGAACGCCACGGCCTCCCCGTTTCCACCGGAACGGACCTCGGAATACCGCTGACCCAGGCCGAGATCGGAGGCTTGATCGGGGCCAAGGAGAACACGGTCCACAAGGCACTGCGCGAACTGTCGGCACTCGGGCTGGTGACCAGCCCGGGACGGCGCCGGCTGATCATTCACGACCTGCACAGGCTCGCGGCCTACGCAGACCTGCCCCCGTGGCGGCCCTGAGGCGCGCTGGAGCGATTTCGCTGAAGCCTGATTTATCGGCCCTCGTTTGCCCGGCCGACGCTCACCCTGGACGTCGAAACCGAGCCAGGGAGGCCAGGATGACCGGCAGGCCCGTCCCCGAGCACCGGGTGCTCGTCACCGCGGACATCGAGGACTACAGCAGTCGTAACGACGCCGAACAACGAGTTCTGCAGAGCGCCCTCGGCGACTCACTCGACACAGCGGCCGACTGGGCGGAACTCGACAGGCAGGGATGGGTGAGGCAGGTGGGCGGGGACGGCGTTTTCGCCGTCCTTCCCAGGGACGCCGATGTCGCGGCGCTCATGGACGTCTTCATCCGCGAGCTGGACACCGCTCTTGGCGTCCACAACCGCAGGCGAGCCGACGATCACTGGACGAGGATCCGCCTGCGCCTGGCCGTGCACGTCGGGCCGATTCACTTGGACGGGGCGATCGGATGGCCCGGGCAGCACGCCGTCCTCCCGGCCCGTCTCAGGGATTCCGCCCCCGTGCGCGCCGCACTCGCAGCACTGCCCGACGCGGACCTGGCGGTGATCGTCTCCACGGAGGTCTACCGCGACTACATCACGCAGGGCCCCGGCGAACCGCGCCCGTCCGACTTTCGTTCCGTCCGAGTGCAGGTGAAAAAGCAAATCTACGACGCTTATCTGTATGTACCTCGTTTCGAGGTCCACGACCTGCAGATGCCGGACGGGGACGTCCCGGAGAAGACCGGCCCTCCGGAGAACGGACTGGTCGGCACCGCTACGGGGGAGCCTCATCCCGCCACCTCGGCTCCCAGCCAGACGCCCACTGTGGGCCGGGACTACATCGGTGCACAGCGAATGGAGGTCAGCGGTTCCGGCACCCTTCAGTCGTCCGGCCGCGACATGAACATCGGCAGGGAGCGAGAGAGGTGAGAGACCCAGGACTGGGCGGCTCTGGAACCGCGGCCCCAGAGCCGTCGCCAAGCCCCAACGATGACCAGGCTGGGTCAGAAATAGCGACCGTGCCCAAACCCGAAGAGCAGAGCGGCGCGGCTGGTTCCGCGGACGGCGAAAGAGGTTCCGATTGGTCCGACGGCCGCCGCTTCTACCAGCGGGTCGCTGCGGACGAACGCGAGGAACAACAGCGGCGGGAAAGCCTGCGTTCTCTAGAGGCAGACGGACCTGGTGCTGCGGCGGGGCGCGACTGGATCGGCAGCGTCTCCAACGAGGTCTCAGGCGGCACCTTTCAGAACGCTCAGCGGGACCTCTACGTGTTCGAAAGCGCGAAAGAAGATCGTTTCGTCCGGATCCGGTACGTCCCCAAAAAGGTGGCCGAGCGGCTCAACCCAGACCACATCGCCTCGATCCCCTCACTGCCCGAACTCCAACGAGCCCTACAGCGCTCCCCCGTCGTGCACGTACGAGGAACAAGCGAGACAGGACGTCTGACCGCCGCGCTGACCGCCCTGATGCAGTGGTGCCTTCCACATGGGGCAGCCCCGACCACGGACGAGTCACCCGTCGGTTTCGTCCGGGTCGAAGGCTCCCTGACGCTGATCCGCCCGGCGGACCTGCGTCCGCGGCACGGGTATGTGATCGAGGTCGAAGGAAGTCATGGCCCGGACGCGGAACTCGCCGATCTGGAGGACCTCGCCGTCAAGACGGACTGCCGTCTGGTGCTTCTCGTCTCCGCTCGCGGACCGGCGCCGTTCGGCACCGTCATCGAGCACCGGCCGCCCGCCGCCGTCGAGGTCTTCAGACGAGTGTTCGACCCGGGAGGCAGCCGCGTACGGAGTGCAACCGCACCTTCTCACCGAATCGGCACTGCGGGCCGCCGAAGACCAACTCGCGGAGGAGACGTCGCCGCGTAAGGCCACCGACCATGCCCGCAGGTTGGCCCGAGGGTTGGCTGAGGGCAGGCCGGCCGAGGAGGTGATCGCCGAGTTTCCCGACCGTGTGCGGGAAGAGGTCCGGCAGCGGCTGTCCGAACGACGGCCTATTCTCAGCCGCTGCTTCATAGCCAGCGTGGCCGTACTGCACGGTATGCAGGAGAGCACGGTCTCGCGGGCGGCACTGGACCTCGCCGACCATATCGATACCGCCTGGAAACGAGAGGACAAGAAGCGACCGCTGCCCGCTTGGGAGGATCTCCGAACCTGGCTGGACCGCGCGGGGGCCGTGACACGCTCGATGCCGAGGGGCGGCGGCCGGATCGTAGAACTGCAGCAGCGGACTCGTGCGAGAACGACCCTCCAGGTGCTGTGGGAGGAGCAACCCACGATCCGCGAGCCGCTCATGGCATGGCTGGACGTGCTCGCCCACAGCCGGGACACCGCGATCAGAGCCGCCCATGCGGTGGGACTGTTCGCGACGTTCGACTTCGCCACAGTCAACGAACGGTTCATCCGTCCCTGGAGCAAGTCCGATTCACGGCAGGATCAGCGCCTCGCGGCCTGGGTACTTGAGGCAGCCGCCCAGGAACCCGCACTGGAACCAAGGGTCCGAGAGCACCTGCGGCTCCTGTCCCGCGGCACTCGCGGCGAAGTCATGGTGGCGGTCCGGGCTCACGGCTCGCACCTCGGCGCCGACGACCTCACCGACGCGCTGCGGGTGTTCGGGACGGCTTCCCGGCGGTCCGGCCGGGGCACCGCAGATGCCGTGGCCACCTCCCTCTCGTTTCTGTACTCGGCGGGAACGGCCATCGAGATCGTCGAAACGCTGGCGGACTGGGCGGAGAGCGAGCATTCCGGAAACCGTCTCACCGCCGCGACCGCGTTCCTTCGACTCGCCGCGCTGCGGCCCCGTCCCGGACGCCCGAAGCTCACCGAGGTGGCGCGACGAGCAGACGCCGCCGGGCATATCGCACGTCTCTGGCAGCACGCGCTGTCACTCCGCATCACCGAACCGTCCGGCCGTGAGCGTCCCGCCGCCCCGGAAGCCTGGGCGTTGTTCGCCCGCTGGATGGTCGCCTACGGGAAGGCCCCCGCGCTCCGGCCCGTGATCGAACAGGTCATCACCACTGGTGAGGCAGGAGCGACCCGGCTGAGAGCAGCGTTCCGCCTCCACACGCGGCTCCTGCTCCACCGCGGCGACATCACGCCGACCGAATACCACCGCCTACTCCGGCTCACCCCCTCCCGGCATCAGACACGGAGTTGAAGAAGCAATGTGGTTGATCAAGCACCAGTTCCCCGCCCATGCCCCGGAACCACCGACGTCCGATTCCGCGTTCGAGCCCGCTCGCTTCACCGTGCCCGCGCAGGGAGGCGCCTTCGACTTCACTGTCACCGCCTACTGCGCCTGCACGGCCGCTGGGTGGCGGCGGATCGCTTTATGGCGGGACAACTCCACAGAGGTGGAGCGGCTGCTCGAGACAGTGCGCATAGCGGTGCGCGAGACCGCCCGCCGCTTCACGGTCTTCGATGCCGGGAGGGCGGAGGAGGCGGCCAACCGGGACCTCTCGTACCGCCTCGCCGAGATGGCGCTGGAGTCGGACGGCACCCTGGCTTGGACGGTCCGCGTGGAGTTGCGGCCGCCCGATGAAGTGCGCGACGCGATGAGGGAGAGCGCTCTCGACAGGTACAGGATCGAGGCGAAGGCCGAGGCCGACACCTTGCGGTTGAAGAAGACCGACGACCTTCGACTCCGATGGCAGCGCTTCCTGGAGGAGAGCGCCGGCAACCCCACGGCCCGGTACGCCGTGCGGCTCACCCAGGAGCCCCATCAGGCGGCGGAGACCCTCGGCACGCTCCAGCGGGAGCGGCGGGAGGGTGCCGAGGAACTGCTCGAACACGTGACCAGGCTCGCCCAGGCGCTGGAGTCGGCGGACATCCTCGGCCTCGTGGTCAACAGCGAGACCGTTCTGCGGAAGACGCTCGCCCTGATGGGCGTGCGAATGGCGCCCATCGACGACGACACGCCGCTCGTGCCGGCCGACGGCCCCTCCTAGCGGCGGTCGCCCCCTTCCTGGAAATGTGATATCACTTTGCTATGTCGGTGATGGCACGGGAGAAGGGGGACGGGATGGTGGACGCGGCGGCGAAGGTGGACATGCCACGGCCGAAGATCACGGAGCGGGCGGCGGCGGACCGGGGCGGGTGGGGGATGCTCGGGGTCGCGGTGGCGCTGATCCTGGCGGGGACCGCGGCGGCGCTCGGTGGGGTCGCGGCGGGCGGGAGCGCGGCGGTCGCGGCGGGCGCGGTCGCCGGGTCGCTGCTGGCGCTGGCCGGGCTGGTCGTCGCGGCGGGGCTGACGCCCGTGGCGCCCGGGGAGGCGCGGGTGCTCCAGCTTCTCGGTAGGTACAAGGGGACCGTCCGCGACGACGGGCTCCGGTGGGTGAACCCGCTGACGGAACGGCGCAAGGTCTCCACGCGGATCCGCAACCACGAGACCGGGCGGGCGAAGGTCAACGACCTGGACGGGAACCCGATCGAGATCTCGGCCGTGGTGGTGTGGCAGGTGGCCGACACCGCGCGGGCCGTGTTCGAGGTGGACGACTTCGTGGAGTTCGTGGCGTTCCAGACCGAGGCGGCCGTCCGGCACATCGCGGGCAGCTTCCCCTACGACGCCCACGACCGGACGTCGCTGCGCGACAACGCCGACGAGATCACCGGGCAGCTGTCGGACGAGCTGGCGCAGCGGGTGGCGTCCGCCGGCGTGAAGATCATCGAGTCGCGGATCACCGGGCTGGCGTACGCGCCGGAGATCGCGCAGGCGATGCTGCGCCGCCAGCAGGCGGGCGCGGTGGTGGCGGCGCGGCAGCGGATCGTGGAGGGCGCGGTCGGCATGGTGCAGCTCGCCCTCGACCGGCTGGACGAGGAGAACGTGGTCGACCTGGACGAGGAGCGCAAGGCGGCGATGGTCAGCAACCTGCTCGTGGTGCTGTGCGCCGACCGCGACGCCCAGCCGGTGCTCAACACCGGCTCGCTCTACCAGTGAGCGCCGCGACCAGTGGCGGAGCGCAAGAAGATCCTGCTGCGGCTCGACCCGGCCGTGCACGACGCGCTGGCGCGGTGGGCCGCCGACGAGCTGCGCAGCACCAACGCGCAGATCGAGTTCCTGCTGCGCAAGGCGCTCGCGGACGCGGGGCGGATGCCCGGGACCGCGGGGCGGATGCGCGGCCCCGGGCGGCCGCGCAAGGCGCGGGACGACGAGGACGAGGGCGGCCCACCAGGGAACGGGGGCGAGGGCTAGCGGGGCAAGTGGTGATCCCTACAAGATCCGCAGTGCCGAACTTGTATCGGGCGCCAGCGGCGGCCGGGGGGCGCGCCCCATAGCCTGCTCGGACATGGACCCCGAACGCCTGATCTATCCCCTCATGAAGCACGTGGTCATGGGACCCGCGATGCGCCTGGCCTTCCTGCCGAGGGTGAGCGGCCTGCGGCACGTCCCGCGGATCGGGCCGGTGATCCTCGCGGCGAACCACCTGGGGTTCCTGGACTCGTTCGTGCTGCCGCTGATGGTGCCGCGCCGGGTCCACTTCCTCGGCAAGCACGAGTACTTCACCGGGGCGGGCCTGAAGGGCCGCGCCACGGCGACGTTCTTCCGCAGCGTCGGCGCGATCGCGGTGGACCGGTCCGGAGGGCGGGCCGCGTTCGACGCGCTCGACACCTCGGCGGCGGTGCTGGAGGGCGGCGGGGTGTTCGCCATCCACCCCGAGGGGACGCGGTCGCCGGACGGACGGCTCTACCGCGGCCGGACGGGGGTGGCGCGGCTGGCGATGCGGACCGGGGCGCCGGTCGTCCCGGTGGCGATCGAGGGCACCGACAAGGTGCAGCCCCGGGGGCAGGCCGTCCCGCGGCCGGGCCGGATCGGGCTGCGCATCGGCGCGCCGATGGACTTCCGGGGACGGGACGCGGGCGTGCCGCGCGGCCGGGCGGCCCGGCAGATCACCGACGAGATCATGGAGGCCATCCGGGGGCTGTCGGGCCAGGAGTACGTGGACGACTACGCGCCGAGGCCCGCCGAGCCGCGCTGACCGTCCGCCCCATGTTTCAGCGTGACCGATTGGGCACCATTCATGGGGACGGATGGAGATGATGTGGAAATCACCATGGACCTCGTGCTTCCGCGCGACGTGGCGAGCGTTCCGGCGACGCGCAAGCTCCTGGACGCGGCACTGGCCGCGCTCGGTGTCGAGGGCCACATCCGCGACGACATCGAGATGATGCTGACCGAGGCGTGCACCAACGTGATCAAGCACGCCGAGCACGGGGCGGACTACACCGTGCGGGCGATGATCCAGGACCGGCGCTGCGTGATCAAGGTGATCGACTCGGGGACGGGCTTCGACGCGGCGCGCGTGCCGGCCCCCGATCCGGCCGCGGAGCAGGGGCGCGGCCTGATGATCATGAGGGCGCTGGCCGACGACGTCCGGTTCGCCTCGTTCCCCGAGGACGGGGCGCTGGTCGCGCTGGAGAAGCGCCTGTCCTACAGCGAGGACAGCCTCGGCGGGCTCCTCACCGCCGACAGCGAGACCCCGGACGGTTTCCGGCCCGGTTCGGGCGAGCTCGCGGCCCGGCTGTTCGAGATGGCCCGGGTCGGCGACACCCAGGGGATCCTCTCGTACGTGAACGACGGGGTGCCGGTGAACCTGTCCGACCACAGGGGCGAGACCCTGCTGATGCACGCGGCCTGCCACGGGCACGTGGAGACCGTCCGGGCGCTCACGCTGCGGGGCGCCGACCCGGACCGCGCCGACGACCGCGGCCACCGCCCGCTGACCGGTGCGGTGTTCAAGCGGGAGACCGAGGTCGTGCGGGTCCTGCTGGAGGCGGGGGCCGATCCGCGGGCGGGGTCGCCGTCGGCCGCCGACACGGCGCGGCTGGTCGGCGACACCGAGCTCCTCGCGTGGTTCGAGGAGACCGCTCCCCCGCCCGCGTGAGCGCTCAGCGCCGGACGCGCAGCACGAGCAGCGCCACCAGAAGCGCCGCGGCGGCGAACCCCGCGCCGGTCGCGAACGCCGCGTCCATGCCGTCGACGGCGGCCGCGCGGCCGTGGCCGGACGCGGCGGACCCGTAGGCCGTCACCATGACGGCCGAGCCCAGCGACCCGCCCGACCACAGCATGGCCTGGGCGACCCCGGCCGCCGCGCCCGACTGCTCCGGCTCGACGCTGCCGAGGATCGTCGCGTTCAGCGGCAGCATCGACAGCCCGCCGCCCGCGCCCATCAGCAGGAACGGCACCAGCACCGCGCCGGCGTAGCCGTCCCCCGGAGAGAGCCGGGTCAGCCACAGCAGCCCGACGGTGAGGAGGGCGGTGCCGGCGACGACCAGGGGGCGGGCGCCGGCGCGCGCCAGCAGGCGCGGCGCGGTCCGCACGACGGCGAACTGCATCCCCACCATGGGCAGGAAGGCGGCCCCGGCGCGCAGCGGCCCGTAGCCGAGCACCTGCTGCAGGTACTGGGTGAGGAAGAAGAACGAGCCGAACATCGCGGCCGCCAGGCACAGCTGGGTCAGGTAGGACGCGGCCCGGTCGCGCCCGGTCAGCAGCCACAGCGGCATGAGCGGGCGGCGGGCGCGGGCCTCGACGGCCACGAAGGCGGCGAGCAGCGCGACCGCCGCGCCGAACGCCGCGAGCGCCCGGCCGTCGGCCCAGCCGTCCGACCCGGCCCGGATCAGCGCGTAGACGAGGGCGGTCATGCCCGTCGTGGAGGCGAGGGCGCCGACGACGTCGAACCGGCCGGGGCGGCGCGGCGTCTCGGTGAGGACGCGCGGCGCGGCCAGCGCCAGGACCAGGCCGACCGGGACGTTGACGAAGAACACCCAGCGCCACGACCCGGCCTCGGTCAGCACCCCGCCGGCGATCATGCCGACGGCGGCGCCCGCGCCGGTCACGGCGGAGAACACGCTCAGCGCGCGGACCCGGGCGGCGCCCTCGAAGTTGGTGGCGATGAGCGCCATGGCGCTCGGCGCGGCGACGGCGGCGGCGACGCCCTGGGCGGCGCGGGCGGCCAGCAGCCACCAGCCCGCGTCCGCGAACCCGCCGGCCAGCGACGCGGCGGTGAACAGCACGATCCCGGCGGTGAAGGCGCGGCGGCGCCCGAACACGTCCCCGGCGCGCCCGCCGAGCAGGAGCAGGCCGCCGAATGCGAGCATGTAGGAGTTCTGGATCCAGGCGAGCCCCCCGGTGGTCAGGCCGAGGCCCTCACGGACGTCCGGGAGCGCGATGGTGACGACGGAGGTGTCGAGGCCGATCATGAGCTGGCAGCCGACGATGACGGCGAGGACGGTTCCTGCACGATGATGGAGGGGCGGCGCGGCCGCGCCGGGAGGTGTCGACTCCCGGGGCGCGGCCGTCCGCCCGCTGGCTGCGGTCAAGGCGAACCTTCCCAGAAATAAGGAACGGCGAAGTACACTATGTGGGGAACGTACCACCGACGCACGCAAAAGAGAACGCTAGCGTTCACTATTTTCGGGATCGTGCCGTGACCCGTGCCGACTCCGGCGCCCCCGCCGACCCGGGGCCCGCGGCCACCCGCCGCCGCGGCGGCGACCTGGAGGCCGCGATCTTCGACGCCGTGTTCGCCCAGCTGGAGGCCGTCGGCTACCGCGGGCTGACCATGGAGGGCGTCGCCAACGGCGCCCGCACCGGCAAGGCCGCCCTCTACCGGCGCTGGCGGTCCAAGAACGAGCTGATCACCGACGCGCTCAAGCACGTCCTGCCCGAGCCGCCGACCGCGCCGCGGACCGGGTCGCTGCGCGAGGACATGCTGCGGATCCTGGGCTGCCTGCGCGACACCCTGATCGCCTGCCGCGGGGCGGCGTTCCGGATGCTGAAGGAGGAGAGCGAGGAGGGCGTCGGCCTCATCCACGACGTCGTGCGCGACCGGCTCTCCAAACCCGTCCGCGACCTGCTCTACGAGGCGCTGCGCGAGGCCGCCGCGCGCGGGGAGATCCGGCCCGAGGCCGCCACCCGGCGGATCGCGAACGTGGGCCCGGCGGTGATGGTGTACGACAACCTCACCGAGGGCGGCCCGATCACCGACGACGACCTGGCGTCGATCGTCGACGAGGTCCTCATGCCGATCGTGCGCCCCTGACGAAGGTCGGGGTGCGCGGCGGCCGTTCGACCATGATCGGAAGCGGCCCGCGGCCGGGAGGCTGGGGCGATGCGATCATCATCCGCCCCCCGCCGCCTGCTCGCGGCCGCGGCCGTCCTGCCCCTCGCCCTGTCCGCGTGCGGCACCTCCGCCCACGCGGCGAAGACCGCCGCCGCGGCGCCCGCCACGTTCGGCCTGCCCCGCCCGACGGGCCCGCACCAGGCCGTCGGGACGACCGAACTGCACCTCGTGGACGCCGGGCGCGCCGACCCGTGGGTGCCAGGCCGGACACGCGAGCTCATGGTCAGCGTCTGGTATCCGGCCACCGGGGCCGCCGGGCCGAAGGCGCCGTACCTGCGCCCCGGAGTCGCCAAGGCGCTCTCGGAGGTCGACGCGCTCGGCGTGTTCAATGCCGGGACGGTCGACTGGGCGGGCGCTCGGACCCACGCCGCCGAGGGCGCCCCCGCGGACGCGCGGCGCCCGCGGCCCGTGGTCCTGTACTCCCCCGGGTTCGGCGTCCCGCGCGCGCTCGGCACCACGATCGCCGAGGAGCTTGCCAGCCGCGGGTACGTGGTGGTGACCGTGGACCACACCTACGAGACGGCCCCCGTGGAGTTCCCCGGCGGGCGCGTCGAGCTCCAGCACATGCCCTCGCAGGGGCCGCAGCGGCTGAAGACCGGCCTGGACGCGCGCGTGAAGGACGCCCGCCTCGTCCTCGACCGGCTCGCCGCGCTGCGGGCCGGCCGCAACCCCGACGCCGAGGGGCGGGCCCTGCCCAGCGGCCTCGGACGGTCGCTCGACCTGTCCCGGGTCGGCATGGTCGGGCACTCCGCGGGCGGGATCGAGGCCGCCGAGGCCATGCGCACCGACCGGCGGGTGGACGCGGGCATCGACATGGACGGCACCATGCAGTACGCGGAGAACGACTTCGTACGGGTCGCCGAGACCGGGCTCGACCGCCCGTTCATGCTGATGGGGGCCGCCACTGGCGGCTCCCCGCAGACGCACCTGACGACCCCGTCCTGGAAGTCGTTCTGGAACCGCTCGACCGGGTGGAAGCGCGACCTGAACGTTCCCGCCGCGAGCCACTACTCCTACACCGACGTCCAGGCGATCCTCCCGGCGCTGGACGGGGAGCTCGACATCCCCGCCCGGGACCGCGCCGACCTCGTCGGGACGGTCGACCCCGAACGGATGACGGCGTCGGTGCGGGCCTACGTCACCGCGTTCTTCGACCGGGCGCTGCTCGGACGGCACCGCCCGGTCCTCGACCGCCCGTCGCCCCGCCACCCCGACGTGCGGTTCATCCGCTGACCAGGCCGTGCACGCCCTCGCCGTCGGGCAGGATGAGCTGGCGGCGAGGGTAGGGCATCTCGATGCCCTCCTTGGCGAAGCGGCGGTGCAGCCGCTTGACGAACTCGTGCTTCAGGCGGAACTGGTCGCCGAACTCGTCGGTCCGCAGGATCACGGTGAAGCCGATCGAGGAGTCGCCGAAGGTGTGGAAGCGCACCAGCGTCTCGCTGTCCTTCACCCCGCCCTGCACCTCGTTCATGACCTCCTGGCCGACCTCGACGACCACGCTCTCGACGTGCTCCAGGTCGCTCTCGTAGGCCACGCGCGCCTGGATCAGCAGCGACATGTCCTCGGCGGGGCGGTGATAGTTGGTGAGGATCGTGTCGGAGAACCGCTGGTTCGGGATGACCTCGATGTTGTCCGACAGCGTCCGGATGGAGGTGTTGCGCCAGTTGATGTCGACGACGTACCCCTCCTGGCCGCTGCTCAGCTTGATGTAGTCGCCGGGCTCGATCGTCTTGGACGCCAGGACGTGCACGCCCGCGAAGAGGTTGGCCAGCGTGTCCTGGAGGGCGAGGGCGACCGCGAGACCGCCGACGCCGAGGGCGCCGAGCAGCGGCGAGATCGAGATCCCGAGGCTCTGCAGCATCACCAGGACGCCGACGCCGATCACCAGCACCCGGGTGATGTTCGCGAAGATCGTCACATTGCCGGCGACGCCCTGCCGGACCATCGCGATCGAGGTGACCGAGCCCGCGATCAGGCGGGCCATGGCCAGCGAGACGATGAGGATGGCGGCGGCCGTGAGCGCCTTGGCGATCACGGCGAGCGTGCCGTCCGGCAGCTGCAGCGCCCGGGCCGCGCCCCACAGGCCGAGCAGCACCGAGACGGGCACCGCCAGGTCCTTGATCAAGCGGGCGGCCAGGTCGTCCCACGCCCAGCGCGTGTCGCCCGCCCGCCGGAACAGCCGGCCGGTGAGCAGCCGCAGGACCACCGCGATCCCGACCGCGGCCACCAGCACGGCGACGGCCCCCACCACCCGATGCCAGCTCAGATCGCCAAGGTCAGCCATGACGCTGAAGATTCCTCCTCTGTCCGGGAAGGCACGGCGCCGCCCGTTGAAATATCCCTTTTGCGTGTTACGAGCCCTGATCGTAGTGAAGACCGGAGGCACTGCGAGGCACATCACGGCACATCTGGCTCCGGGGCCCGGGGACCTGCCGGTTACGATCGATCGAGTGGTGAGCGTGGGAATGATGCGCCGGCTCGGGGTCACGGCGCTGGGATTGCGGAACGGCCCCCACCGGGTGACGGTCGAGCGCGACCTGGAGGTTCCGGCCGCCGACGGCGTGACGCTGCTGGCCGACCGGTACTCGCCCGCCGGCGTCGAGAAGGCGCCGACGGTGCTGGTCCGCTCGCCCTACGGGCGGCGCGGGCCGTTCGGCCTCATGTGCGGGCAGGGCTTCGCCTCGCACGGGTTCCAGGCCGTGGTGCAGAGCGTGCGCGGCGGCTTCGGGTCCGGCGGCGTCTTCGAGGCGCTGGACGAGCGGGAGGACGGCCTCGCCACCATCGAGTGGCTGACCTCGCAGCCGTGGTTCGGCGGCACGTTCGCCATGCACGGCCCGAGCTACCTCGGCTACGTCCAGTGGGCCGTCGCCGCCGAGGCCGGGCCCGAGCTGAAGGCGCTGTCGATGCAGGTCACGGCGTCCACCTTCCGGGACGCCGTCAACGTCGGCGGCACCTTCGCGCTGGAGTCGGCGCTCATCTGGGTCGACCTGACCGCGCGGATGAAGAACTCCCTGTCGGGCATCACGACCGGCATCATGTCGCCGCGCCGCGCCCGCCGCGCCACCCTGTCGGGACGCCCGCTGGCCGAACTCGACCGGCTCGCGACCGGCGAGCAGCAGCGCTTCTTCCAGGACCTGCTCGTCAACGGCCCCGACACGCCGTTCTGGGACAAGCGCGACTTCAGCACCACCGTGTCACAGGTCACCGCGCCGGTGAACATGACGGGCGGGTGGTACGACATCTTCCTGCCCTGGCAGATGAAGGACTACGCGGCGCTGCGCGCCGCCGGCCGGCGCCCCTACCTGACGATCGGGCCCTGGTTCCACGCCGACCAGCGCATGATGCGCGGCTCGGTCGCCGACGCGATCGCGTGGTTCCGCGCCCACCTGCTGGACGACCCGTCCGGCCTGCGCTCGCAGCCCGTCCGGATCTTCGTCACCGGCGCGGAGGAGTGGCGCGAGTTCCCCGACTGGCCCGTCCCCGGCATGCGCGAGGAGCGCTGGCACCTGCACCCGGCGGGCGCGCTGTCCCCCGGCGAGCCGCCGGAGTCCGATCCCGACCGCTACCGCTACGACCCGAACCACCCGACGCCGTTCCTCGGCGGCCCGACCCTGCTCGGCGAGACGCACCCCTCCACCGACCAGAAGCGCCTGGAGCGCCGCCGGGACGTGCTGACCTTCACCTCGGGCGTCCTGGACGAGGACATGGAGGTCATCGGCCCGGTCACCGCCGACCTGCACGTCCGCTCGAACCGCGAGCACACCGACTTCGTCGTGCGGCTCTGCGACGTCACCCCCGAGGGCGAGTCCCTCAACCTGTGCGAGGGCATGCGCCGCCTCGTCCCCGGCGCCCCCGAGCCCGGACCCGACGGGGTCCGCCGCGTCGCCGTCGAGCTCTGGCCGGTCGGCCACCGCTTCCGCCGCGGGCACCGCGTCCGCGTGCAGGTGGCCAGCGGCGCCTACCCCCGCGTCGCCCGCAACCCCGGCACCGGCGCCCCGATCGGCACCGCCACCGAGATGCTCACCGCCGACCAGGAGATCTTCCACGCCCCCGGGCACCCGTCCTCGATCACCCTGCCGATCGTCCACTGACCGGCGGGGCGGCGGGGTCAGCCGCGGCGGGCCCGGAGGGCCTCCAGGGCCCTGTCGGCGTGGACGTTCATGCGGACCTCGCTCTTGACGACCGCGAGGACGCGGCGGTCGGTGTCGATGACGAAGGTCTGGCGCCTGGTCGGCATGAGGGCCACCGAGCGCTTGACGCCGAAGCGCGCCCGGACCTCGCCGGACGGGTCGGACAGCAGCGGGTAGCCGAGCGAGTGCTTGTCGGCGAACTCCTTCTGCTTGCCGACCGGGTCCGCGCTGACGCCCACCGGGCGGGCGCCCGCCTCCGCGAGCTCGGCGACCACGTCGCGGAAGTGGCAGGCCTCGGCGGTGCAGCCGGGGGTCATGGCCGCCGGGTAGAAGAACAGGACCACCGGGCCCTCGGCCAGCAGGCCGCTCAGGGTGCGCGGTTCGCCCGTCTCGTCCGGGAGTTCGAAGTCGTCGACGACGTCACCGGGTCTCATGGGTCGAACCTAGCCGAGGCCAGGACCCGGGCCCCGCGCGGTGCGTCATCCGTATCCGTCGCAGAAGTTTCGCCGCAGGTGAGCGCCGTGCGGGTGGCCCCGGGGGCAGGTATTCCGATTCGTCAGGTTTGACGGGGAGGGGGGAGGGATAGGAAACTGACCGAGCAGGTGTCTACGACGCAGATACCTCCGAGCTTCCCCTGTGTAGTCCCGGAGGATCCGTCATGCATCGCCCGCTTCACATCGCTCTGGTGTCCGCCTCCGACCTTGACGGCGAGCACCTGCAGTCAGTCCACGTCCGGGATCTCGCCCGCTCCCTCACTCGTCCGCTGGTCGCCGACGGTGAGCCGAACCAGGTGACGGTCTACACGCGCCGCCAGGACCGCTCCGCCCGCAGCCGGGTCCGGCTCGCGCCGGGCGCCGCCGTGGTGAACCTGGACGCCGGGCCCGCCCGTCCGCTGTCGGACGACGAACTGCTCCAGCACCTGCGCGACTTCGCCGACGGCCTGCGCCGCCGCTGGTCCGGATCGGCGCGCCCCGACATCGTGCACGCGCACGGCTGGATCGGCGGCCTGGCCGCCTGCGCCGTCGCCCGCGAGCTCGGCATCCCCTTCGTGCAGAGCTACCACGGCGTGGCCGCCGTCGAGCGGCAGGCCGGACGCCAGGTCCACCCGCACCGCGACCGCCTGGAGAAGGCCATCGGGCGCGACGCCGACCTGGTGCTGGCCGGGCACGCCGAGGAGGCCACCGCGGTCGTGCGGACGGGCGTCCCGCGGCCCTCGGTCGCGGTCGTCCCCTACGGCGTGGACTCCGAGCACTTCTCCCAGGTCGGCCCGGCGATGCCGCACGGCGACCGGGCCCGCCTGGTGATCGTCAGCGAGGACCTCGGCACCGACGTCGAGACCGCGCTGCGCGCCCTGGTGCACGTCCCCGACGCCGAGCTGGCCGTCGCCGGCGGCCCGGAGCGCGAGGAGCTGGAGCACGACTCGGCCGTCCACCGGCTGCGGCTGCTGGCCAAGGAGCTGCACGTCGCCGACCGGGTCATCTTCCTCGGGCGGCTGCCCCGCAAGTCCCTGCCGAAGCTGCTGCGGACCGCCAGCCTCACGCTCTGCCTGGCCCCGCACCAGCCGTCCCCGACGGCGCCGCTGGAGGCCATGGCCTGCGGTGTCCCCGTGGTGGCGACCCCGGTCGGCGGCAACGCCGACGAGGTCCTGGACCACATCACCGGCATCCACGTCCCGGCGGGGCGGCCCGTCGTGATCGGGCGGGCGATCCGGCAGCTGCTGTCGGAGGACACCACGCTGCACGGCTACTCGATCGCCGCCGGCGACCGCGCCCGCTCCCGCTACTCCCTGGAGCGGATCGGCGCCGAGACGCTGCGCGCGTACCTGAAGGTGCTGCCCGTCCCCGAGCCCGAGCCGGCCGCGGAGGACGAGGCCGAGCAGGAGACCGGCAAGGCCCCCGCCCTCGTCGGCTGACGCGCACCCGGCCCGCGGGCCCCGGACCGTCCCGGTCCGGGGCCCGCTCATGTCCCCCCAGATGGGATACTCGACCGGGATGACCGGAAAGGACTGTTCGTGCTGATCGGCAGGGCGGCGGAGCTGGCGGAGCTGACCGCCGCACTGGACCGCGCCGCCGCGGGCGGCGCGGGCGTCGTGCTGGTCAGCGGGGACGCGGGGGTCGGCAAGACGCACCTGGTGTCCGCGCTCACCGCCGCCGCCGTCGACCGCGGCTGCGCCGTCCTCGTGGGGCAGTGCGCCGAGCTCGGCGAGAGCATGCCCTACCTGCCGCTCACCGACGCCCTGTGGGCCGCCGCGCACGCCGGGACGCCGGAGGCGGACGAGGTCCGCGCCGCGCTCGACGCCCGGCCCGCGCTCGCGCGCCTGCTGCCCGACGGCGAGGGCGGTCCCGCCGCGGGGTCCGAGCTCGGCCAGCAGCAGCTGTTCGGCGCGGTGCTCGGCCTGCTCGGGGAACTGGGCGACGAGCGGCCCGTCCTGCTCGTCCTGGAGGACCTGCACTGGGCCGACCGGTCGACGCGACACCTGCTGACGTTCCTGAGCCGCGTCCTGCAGCGCGAGCGGGTCTGCCTCGTCGGGACGTACCGGTCCGACGACCTGCACCGGCGGCACCCGCTGCGGCCCGTGGTCGCCGAGCTGCTGCGGCTGCCGAACGTGACGGGCGTCGAGGTCCGCCCGTTCGGGCGCGGCGAGACCGCCCAGTACCTCGCCGAGCTGGCGCGCGGGTCCGCCCCGGTCACGGCGCGGACCGTCGAGCGGGTGCACCGCCGGTCGGAGGGCAACCCCTTCTACGCCGCCGAGCTGTACTCCTCCGGCCTGGACGTCGGGGACGACGGGGCGGCCGGGCTGCCGTCCGCGCTCGCCGACCTGCTGCTGTCGCGGATCGAGCGGCTGTCGGACGCGGGCCAGCGGGTGGTGCGGGTCGCGGCCGTGGCGGGGCGCCGCGTCGACGACGAGCTGGTGCGCGTCGTGGCGGGGCTGGACGAGGCGACGGTCGGCGAGGCGCTGCGCGAGGTGGTGTCGCACCAGCTGCTCGTCCCGTCCGGCGCCGGGTACACGTTCCGGCACGCGCTGCTGCGCGAGGCCGTCTACGCCGACCTGCTGCCCGGCGAGCGGACCCGGCTGCACGCCGACTTCGCCCGGCTCCTGTCGGCCCGCCCGGACGGCACGCGCGGGTCGGCCGCCGAGCTGGCGCACCACAGCCTCGCCGCGCACGACCTGCCCGCCGCGTTCGCCGCGTCCGTCCGGGCGGGCCGGGAGGCCGACCGCCTCGCCGCGCCCGCCGAGGCCTACGAGCACTACGACCGGGCGCTGGAACTGTGGGACGCCGTCCCCGACCCGGAGGCCGCCGCCGGAACGGACCGGATGCGCCTGTCGCTGGCGGCCGCCCAGGCGTCCGCGCGGGCCGGCGAGCTGCGCCGGGCGGTGCACCGCCTGCGCCGGGTGCTGGCCGCGGCCGACCCCGCCGACGTGCGGCT
>NZ_JBEZJP010000086.1:0-23975 GCF_040653175.1 Actinomadura sp. NPDC048032 | reverse complement strand
CCTCCTCCAGCAGGGGGAACTCTCCGACAATGGGGAAATGGGTTCGCGTCCCTTAGCCGTGGTTTCGCTGGCCTTCGGCCTGGCCGCGCTGACGGCGTGCGGCGGCTCATCGCACAAAGGGCCTAGGGCCGACCCCGTGACGCTCGCCCCCTCAGCGACGGGGGCTTCGACCGGGGCGGCGACCGATCAGCCGACCGGCGGCACGACCGGGCCGCCGTCGGTGGGTCCGTCGCCGCGCGCCTGGACGACGCCGCGGGTGAGCACCGGCAGTGGAGCGTCCCTCCAGAACCGGACGCCGGACGCGCTTTGCCAGATGGTCTGGAGCCCTTACCCCGTGCGGATCGAGGGTTTCACGGCCGCGCAGTCGGGCGAGCCCGTGCAGATCGCCGACAGCGGCATGTCCGACGATGTTCTGGCGCGGTCCCGGTTCGGGACCGTCACCTACGAGACGGCTCCGAGCTGCACGGGCGCCGCGGGGGTGGGCATCCAGGCGCGCAAGCCCTGTGCGCCGGACACGGTGGTCGAGCCCACGGACCCGTGCGCGATCACCCCCGTGTACACCGACCAGCCAGAGATTCCACGGCCCGCCCGCTATAAGGTGCTGGTCACGTGGCGGCTCTCGAAGCTGTGCACGGATTCTTCCGGGCCGTGCGGTGGTCTCGGGGCGACCGGCGACCGTCCGGTGCGCGCGACCTGGCAGACGACGCTGACGCTGAACGCCTGCACCAAGTGGACGCCCTTCCCCGAGGCTCCGAACGGAGGCGAGGGCAATCTCGGCCAGTGCTAGGAGCCGATCCGAACGGCTGGCGAGGGCGCGCAGGCCTGCCCCTCCGGACCCCGATCCCGGGACGGCGCCGGACTGGACGCAGCGACTCTCCGCACTGGGCACCTTCGGCCCGCCGACGTCGCTCGTCGCGGCCGTCCTGATCTGGTACGGCTATGTCGCCACGCTCCAGCGGTTCCGCTACTTCGGCGTTGATCTGCAACTCACCGACCTCGGGAACCAGACACTCCTGCTCTACGGCGTGGAGGTGGCGTACCCGGCGGCAGTGCTCCTCCTCCTGATCGTGCTCGCGAGTCTCGGCGGACATGCGGTCGTGCGCGGCGTGGTGCTCCCGGACCGGGTGCGCGCCGCCCGGCGGATCGCGCTGGCCGTGGCGCTGGCCGGGCTCGCGCTGACCGGCAGGGCGCTGGTCGGAGTCCTGTCGGCGAAGGTCGCCGCGAACGAGACACCCGGCGTGACGCCGCTCTGTCTGACGGCCGGCGTACCTTCGCTGGTCTACGCGTTCTGGCTGTTCCGCCAAGCCGGGGACGGCGGTTGGCGAGAACGTCCGGCTCTGACCGACGTGGAGCGCGGCGGACGGTACGTGGCGTTCGCGGTGGTCGCGATGGGCCTGTTCTGGGCGGCCAACAGCCTTGCCGGGCAGGTCGGTGTCGCCCGCGCCTACGACGACGCCCGCGACTTCGCCGAGCTTCCCGAGGTCGTCCTCTACACCAAGGAGCCGCTGAGCGACGCTCCGCCCGAAACGCTGCACGCCGATTTCGGCAGATCGGTCACCTACCGCCACCGCTACCAGAACCTGCGACTTCTTCTGGCCTCGGGCGGGCGCCTCTTCCTCGTCCCGTTGACCTGGAGACCCGACGCTCGCACGGCCCGGATCTCAACGTTCGTCGTCGCGTATGACGGCGACATCCGCCTTCAGCTCATCCCGCAGAAGACCGACTGACCGGGGCCCGATGCTGCATACCGCGCTCGCCAGGGACCGCGCGGCCGGCGGAGGTTCTGCCGCCGGCCGCGCTCTCATCGTGGATGCCGTGGCCCGCCGGTCAGGCGCGCTTGGCGGCCGTGCGGTCGAGCCCCTCGCGGATCTGCCGGGCGAGGGTGACGGGGTCACCGACGCGGTACATGTGCGAGAAGTACAGCTGCGGGTGCTCGTCGGTCTCCTGGTTGTAGAGGCAGCCCACCTCCCAGCGATGGCGGCGCATGACCGTGATGACCGGCTGCGTCTCCTTCGCCGTCATCGAGAAGTCCGGGACGACGGCCGCCCGGCCCTTCCTGAGCGGCTGGAACTGGATGCTGGTCGACACCCCGAGGTCCGGGTCGACGACCACGCCGCCGAGCCTGATCCTGTCGGTGCGCTGCACGGTCACCGTGACGATCCCGTTCTCCCCGACCGTCGCGTCCCCGCCGAGGATCCTCTCCAGCTTCCGCACGGGAAGCGGGGTCGTGGGATGCGGCGGCGAGTGCTGCGGCAGCGGCGTGGACGTCTTGGCGATCGCGGCGCGTGCGGCGCCGGCGAGCCGGAGCGGGTTGCCGATCGCGCGGAAGTGCAGGAACCACACCATCGGCCGCAGGTCGTACAGGTGCTGGTGCTGCGCCTGGAACGTGAGCCCGTGCGCGATGAACGAGTCGATGACCGGCTGGATCTCCTGGGGCCGCAGCGCCAGGTCGCCGTTGAGGATCGCCTTTCCGTGCCCGAGCGACTGGAAGAACAGCTCGTGCTGGATCTGGAAGCCGTCCTTGAATCTCACCGGGGGATTGCCCCCGATGACATGGATGTCCGTGCGGTCGATGTCGACTTCGAGAACCCCGCTTTTGCTGACGTGGCCGTCGGCCTGCAGGATCTTCTCGATCGCCTTGACCGGAAGCCGGCCGTTCTCGGTTCTGGTCTGGGACGTCGCCGCCCGTGGACCCGTCGGGTCCGGGGCCGCCGCCGTGGCGGTGCCGGCGGGCGCCGCCACCCCGGTCGCGACCAGGCCCGCGAGAAGCGCGGCGGCGCCGCAGAACCGGCCGAGGGCCCTGCGTCGCGTCGTTTCCGATGAACTGATTATGATCATGAGTTTTCCCCCCGTTCGTTCCAAGCTCTCCCCTGACGCGGGCAAGCGCGAACGCGAGCGAAGATCATGGAATCGCTACAGGGAGGAATGGTGATCCGCGAGACTCGGTGAAGTCGAGCGTCCCGTGGTCAACCTTTGTGCCGGAGAAATTTTTTTCTCCCATGTCGGGGGATATCGCCTTATCTCGGGCGGGCGAGTCCGATGCCGGCGGTTCCATGCTGATCGTCAGTGCTCGCTCGGCTCTGGCCGCTCGGCGTGCCGGAGGCGCCGGGGCGCGATCCGGTGGAGGCGTGCGGGGCGATCGTTCAGAATCGTGGCATGCGAAGGTCGGATCGGATCGCATGGTGGACGTTCGGCATCGGCATCGTCGTGATCTTCGGTGGTATCGGCGTGGTCGGCATGCTGGCCGATCCGCCTCCCCCGGAGCCGCCCTCCCCGAACACCGTGGACCTGTTCTGCCCGCAGGAACCGGTCGGCAAGGCGCGGGGCGACACGTATTTCAAAGAGGTCGCCGAACCTTACCGGGGCAACGGCCCGCACGCGGTGAGGCTGCTGTACGTGAACGCCAACACCGGTGAGGACGCCGACGAGCTTCCCTCCCGCTGGACGGCGGACGACGAAGGGAGCGACACCGGCGCGAAGCCCAAGGTCCAGCTCGTCGCCTGTGGCTACCAGGACACGGGACGGGAGACCCGGGTCTGCGAGTACCTTCCCGAATCCGTCGCGCGGCTGGACCGGCAGCTGTCGGAGCGCACCGGGGCGCTGGGCACGACCAAGATCTCGCTCCTGAAGGCCTCCTACATCTTCGAGATCTACGAGGCGAAGACCGCCAGGCCGCTGGGCCGCTTCACGGTGCCCGGCGACGCGGCGTGCCCAGGGAGCGTCAAGCGCGACGACCGGGCCTCCGTCGGGCAGGCGCCGGACGCCGCCAAGCTGCGCAAGGCCTTGCGCCCCTACGCGGAACGCGCCGTCGGCTGAGGAACGGCGGGCGCCGCGGGCTATGGCCGAACTCCCAGGGCGGCGAGTTGGAGGCGGAGGGCCAGGCGGGTCTGGGGCCTCGTGAGGTCGAGCGGGGTTGTCTCGGTCATGCGGCGCAGGCGGTGGCGGAGGGTGTTGGGGTGGACGGCCAGGGCCTGGGCCGTGCCTTTGGTGTCGCCGTAGTGGTCCAGCCACGCGGCGAGGGTCGGGAGGTAGGACGTTCCGTGCTTCTCGTCGTGGGTGCGGAGGGCGGGGAGGGGGCCGCCCAGCAGGTCGGCGCCGACCGCCTTGCGGGCGCGTTCGACGACCACCTCGTCCCAGGCGTCCTCCAGGAGGACGGCCCCGGGGGCGAGGCCGCCGGAGCCGACCAGGGCCGCGAGTTCGGACGCCTCGGCGCGGGAGCGGGGGAGGTCGGCGGGGGAGCGGGCGAGGCCGCCCGCCGCCGCGTACAGGGTGCGGTCGTGGGCGCGGACGCGGGTGAGGACGTGGCGCAGCCAGGGCGTCGTCCCGGACTCGGCGGTGTCGCGGCCGGGCTCGCTCAGGACCGCGAAGATCGTGCCGGCGAGGTCGGTGAGGAGGGGGCGGCGCCAGCCGTAGCGGCGGGTGATCGCGTCCCAGAGGTCGAGGCGGCGGCGGACGTCGTCGGTCCCGGCCTGGTCGCCGAGCGCGACCACGCGCCAGGGCGGGGGAGCCGGGACGGGCCGTGAGCCGTCCTGGAGCGCGGCGCGCACCTCGTCCGCCGTGACGCGGCGCGCGACGCCGGCCTCGGCTCGGAGGCGGAGCAGGTGCAGGGCCAGGACGGAGGCCAGGTCGGCCAGGCGCCGGACCCGGTCGGGGGGAACCGCCGTGCGCGCCACCACCCAGATCGAGCCGAGCCATTCGCCGCCGGCGCGGACCGGGATGACGAGGCGGGGCAGCATGCCGTCCGGGCCCGCGGGGACGAGGACCGGGTCGCTCGACCGGGCCAGCTTGCGGAACACTCCCGAGGCCCGCAGGTGGGCGATGACCTGCGGTGGGACACGGCGGCCGACGATCGTGGAGACGCGGGCCGGGTCGGTGCTGTCCTGGCGGCCCGAGTAGGCGAGGACGCGGGAGCGCGCGTCCTCCAGCGTCACCGGGGCGTCGGCGATCTCCGCCGCCGTGTCGGCCAGGGCGAACAGGTCGTCCTGCGGGCCGGACGGCCCGGGGAGCGGGGCGTGGGCGCGGTCGACGGCGCCGCGGACCAGCCAGATGACGTGCGTCCAGGACGCGTCCCGCTGGAGTTCGACGAGGGCCGGGGCCAGGCGGCGCGCGGCGGCGGCCACCTCGGCGGCCCCGGCGAGGGGCGACTTGAGCACCACGCCGCTCGCCCCCGCCGCGTCGGCGCGTTCCAGGAGCGCGACGGCGCCGGCCGGGCCGGTCACGCCGGCGCCGAGGACGATCTCTCCCGGCTGCCCGGCGGCCTCGCCGGGCTCCGCCAGGACGACGTCGTGCACCTGCGCGTCCCGGCCGGGGGCGACCAGGCGCAGCAGCCCCGGGCCCAGCGCGTCGACCAGGCCGCTCACGCTGATCATTCGATCTGCCTCCTTCCCTCCATTGTGCGCTTCGCACCATGGTGGGCCTGCTGATTGGCCGAACTCGACAGGGGCATCGGCTCGCGGACGCCTCACCATCGAGGTGACACGTTTCACGAGGAGAGGAGAGGCCATGGCGCGCCGAGTCGCCGTCGTGGGGGCCGGGATGGTCGGTCTGTCCACGGCATGGTTCCTGCAGGAGCACGGCGACGACGTCACCGTCTTCGACCGGCGGGACGTCGCGGCCGGAGCGTCCTGGGGCAACGCCGGGTGGCTGACCCCCGGGCTGGCGACCCCGCTGCCCGAACCGGCCGTCCTCTCCTACGGCGTGCGCGCGGTGCTCAGCCCGTCCTCGCCGGTCTACGTCCCGCCGAGCGCGAACCCGCGCCTGCTGCGGTTCCTCGCGGGCTTCGCCCGCAACAGCACGGCCGCGCGGTGGCGGCGCGCGATGGAGGCGCTGGTGCCGATCAACGGCCGGGCGCTGCCGAGCTTCGACGCGCTGCTGGACGGCGGCGTCCGCGCGGAGACGAGCGAGGCCGGGTCCTTCCTCGCCGCGTACCGGACGGAGGGGGAGCGGCGCGTCCTGCTGGAGGAGATCGAGCACATCCGCGCCGCCGGGCAGGAGCTGGAGTACGAGGTCCTGACCGGCGACGAGGCGCGCGGGGTGGAGCCCGCCCTCTCCGACGAGATCGGCGCGGCGATCCTGCTGCGCGGCCAGCGGTTCATCAACCCGGGCGTGTTCGTGCACGCCCTCGCCGACTCCGTCCGCGACCGCGGCGGCAAGATCCGTGCGGGTGCGGACGTGACGGACGTCCGCGACGAGCCGGGCGGCGTGGCGGTCCGCACGGGCGGCAGCGACTTCGAGACGTTCGACGCGGTGGTGCTGGCGAGCGGCGTTTGGCTCGGCGACCTCGCCCGGCGGTTCGGCGTCGGCGCGCTCGTCCAGGCGGGCCGCGGGTACAGCTTCAGCGTGCCGATGGAGCGGGTCCCCGGCGCGCCGGTGTACTTCCCCGCGCAGCGGGTCGCCTGCACGCCGCTCGGCGACCGGCTCCGCGTCGCCGGGATGATGGAGTTCCGCCGTCCCGAGGCGCCGCTCGACCCGCGCCGGATCCGGGCGATCGTCGAGGCCGCGCGCCCGCTGCTGCGCGGCGCCGACCTCGGCGCCCGGCAGGACGAGTGGGTCGGGTCGCGCCCCTGCACCCGCGACGGCCTCCCGCTGATCGGCGCCACCCGGTCGCCGCGGGTCTTCGCCGCGGGCGGCCACGGCATGTGGGGCATCACGCTCGGACCGGCCACCGGGAGCCTCCTCGCGGAGATGATCGCCACCGGGCGCCGTCCGGGCGAGCTGGACCCGTTCGACCCGCTCCGCTGACGATCCGCGCTCTCCGCTCCGGGCCGTCGCCTCTCGCCGTCACCTTTCCTCCGGCCGCTCCGTCAGTGCGGTGAAGAAGGAGGAGCGATGAGCGAATACGACTGGACCCTGATGTACGTCATGCACGACGCGCTGAGGAGGGAGCTGGAGCACCTCGCCGAGGTGACCGCGCGCGAGGACGACGACCCCCGCCGCCTGCTGGCCGCGGCGGCGGGGTGGGAGCTGTTCAAACTGTCCCTGCACGCCCACCACACCGCCGAGGACGAGGCGCTCTGGCCGGTCGTCCGGGAGACCCTCGCCGGCCGCGCCGACGACCTGGCGCTGCTGGACGCGATGGAGGCCGAGCACGCCGCCGTCGACCCCCTCATCGAGGCCGTCGACACCGGCGCCGAGCCCGTCGGCGAGATCGTCGACGCCCTCGCCACCGCCCTCACCGCGCACCTCGCGCACGAGGAGAAGGAGGCGATCCCGCTGATCGACGCCACCCTCAAGGCGGAGCAGTTCCAGAACTTCGGCCAGGTCCACGGCCGCCACGTCGGCCCGAACGCGCCGCGCGTGCTGCCGTGGCTCCTGGACGGAGTGGACGACGCGACGGCCGCGGCCACGCTGTCCGTCCTGCCGGAGCCCGCCCGCACCGCGTTCGAGACGCAGTGGCAGCCCGCCTACCGGGCGCTGAAGCGCTGGCCGGCGGCCTGACCGGCGGAGACGGCGAGGCCGCCGCCACGGACGGACCGTGGCGGCGGCCTCGTGCCGTCCCGCGGATCAGAGGTTGATCATGTGCCCGGCCAGGCCGTGCACGGCCTCCTTCATGGCCTCGCCCAGGGAGGGGTGGGCGTGCACGTTGCGCGCGACCTCGTTGACGGTGAGGTCCCACTGCTGCGCCAGGGTCAGCTCGGGCAGCAGCTCGGTCACCTCGGGGCCGATCATGTGCGCGCCGAGGATCTCCCCGTACTTCGCGTCGCTGATCACCTTGACGAAGCCGTCGCCCTCGCCGAGGCCGAGCGCCTTGCCGTTGGCGCTGAACGGGAACTTCGCGGTCTTGACCTCGAAGCCCTGCTCCTTCGCCTGCGCCTCCGTCCAGCCGAACGAGGCGACCTGCGGCTGGCAGTAGGTGGCGCGGGGGATCATCACGTAGTCGAGCTCCATCGTCTCGGCGTCGCCGATGGTCTCGGCCGCGACGATGCCCATGGCCTCGGCGGCGTGCGCGAGCATCAGCTTCGCGGTGACGTCGCCGATGGCGTAGATGTGCGGGACGGACGTGCGGCAGCGGCCGTCCACGTCGATCGCGCCGCGGTCGGTCAGCGCGACGCCGGTCTTCTCCAGCCCGTAGCCCTCGACGTTCGGCTGGAAGCCGATCGCCTGGAGCACCTTGTCGGCCTCCAGCACCTGCTGCGCGCCGTCCTTGCCGGTGACGGTGACCTTGACCTTCTCGCCGGAGTCGTCGATCGCGTCGACCCGGGTCGAGGTGAGGACGTCCACGCCGAGCTTGCGGTAGCGCTTGGCCAGCTCCTTCGACACGTCGGCGTCCTCGTTCGGGACCATCCGGTCGAGGAACTCGACGATCGTGACCTTCACCCCGTAGTTGTGCAGCACGTAGGCGAACTCGACGCCGATCGCGCCGGCGCCCGCGATGACGATGCTGTCCGGCAGCTCGGAGCTGAGGATCTGCTCCTCGTAGGTGACCACGCGCTCCGACAGCGACGTGCCCGGCAGCAGCTTGGTGTGCGCCCCGGCCGCGATGATGCAGTTGTCGAACGTGACCGTCTCGCTCGACCCGTCCTGCCTGGCCACCTGGAGGGTGTTCGGGTCGGTGAACGTGCCCCGCCCGTCGTAGGACGTGATCTTGTTCTTCTTCATCAGGAACTGGACGCCCTTGACGAGCTTGTCCGACACCTGGCGGCTGCGCTCGTAGGCGACGCCGTAGTCGAAGGACACGCTGCCCTCGACGTTGATCCCGAACGTCTTCTGCTCGTGGGTGAAGATGTGCGCCAGCTCGGCGTTGCGCAGCAGCGCCTTCGAGGGGATGCAGCCGACGTTGAGGCACACCCCGCCCCAGTACCTCTCCTCGATGATCGCCGTCTTCAGCCCAAGCTGCGCCGCCCGGATCGCGGCGACATATCCACCCGGGCCCGCGCCCAGGACCACGACGTCAAAGTGTTCGCTCATATCCAAGGACGATATTCGCCACGGCCATGTGTTCGCATCCTGGCGGAGCGCACGCGGGGCGCCGGGTCGGACGCGGCCGTCACGTCCTGTTAGGGTTTCGGCAAGGTCTCCCTCCGATCACGATCCGTGGGAGCCCGTCGACTGACAGGGCGGCGCGCAGGGGCGCGAGCCCGGAGCCGTCCCGGCCGCGGAGCCCGGCGGCGTCCCCTGGAACGGCGGAGCCGCGGCGCTGGAACATCACGCCTCGGCCCGGTCGTTGTCCCCGTTCCGAGCCGAGTGGAGGAGAAGGCGAGTGAGGATCCCCAAGCGCGTCAACACCGTCCTGGACTGGGTGGAAGAGCACCTGCTCGCGCTCGCGGTGGTCGTCGCGCTGGTCGTCGTCGCGCTGGTCGCCACCCTCGCGCCGTCGGCCGTCGGCCTGCCCGTCGCCGGGTTCGTCCTCGGCGCCGCCGCCGGGGGCCTCGTCGTGCACCTGCGGATGAGCCGCCGCGTCGCCCGCGCCCGCTCCGACATCGACAACCTGCTCCGCGAGAACGGTGCGCTGCGGCACCGCAACACCGTCCTCGCCAGCGGAGTGATCACACGCGGTGCGCAGGAGACGCAGGCGCTCGTCTCCATCCCCGAGGACGACCTGCTGGACGCGCCGGACGACCCGCAGGCGACCGTGTCCCTCGACGAGCTGCTGGACGGCGACCCGCTGAGCACCAACGAGCTGCCGGACGACCCGCAGGCCGCCGAAGACCCCGGGAACGCCGAAGCCCCCGAGGTCACCGGCGACCCCCTGTCCACCGATGAGCTTCCCGGACGGGACGAGACCCCGCCCCCCGCCGCCGGCCCTCTGGACGGCGACCCGCTGCGCACCACCGTCCTGCCCGCCCTGCCGGACGACGTCCTCGGCGGCGCCGACGAGGACGAGGACACCGCGCGGACGCCCCGCCGGCGGTCCCGCAAGGCCTGACCGGGGCTCGTCCAGGGGCCTGAGCAGGCCTTCTACCGCAGAGTCATCGGAGCCCCAACCCGGCGTTACTTTTGCTGATCTTCGGGCAGGGGCATGCCGTGAACGACTCGACGAACGCGCGGCAGGGAGCGGATCCGGGACGCGGCGGCGAGGGCGCGGGCCCGCCCGAGGGCGCCGGGCCCGGCGAGGGCGCCGTCCGCAAGGCCGTGATCGCCTCGGCGATGGGCAACTGCATCGAGTGGTTCGACTTCGGCGTGTTCAGCGCCGGCGTGATGACCTCGATCATCGGCACGGTGTTCTTCCCCGAGGACGCGGGCGGCAGCGCCACGCTGCGCTCGTTCGCGCTGGTCGCGGCGGCGTTCCTCGCCCGCCCGTTCGGCGGCATGTTCTTCGGTCCGATGGGGGACCGGCTCGGCCGCAAGCGGGTGCTGGCCGCCACCATCATCCTGATGTCGGGCTCGACGTTCGTGATCGGCGTCCTGCCCGGCTACGCCACGATCGGGATCGCCGCGCCGCTGCTGCTGCTCGGCGTCCGGCTCGTCCAGGGCTTCTCGACGGGCGGCGAGTACGGCGGCGCCGCCACGATGATCGCCGAGTACGCGCCCACGAACCGGCGCGGGTTCTACGGGGCGTTCCTGGAGTTCGGCACCCTCGGCGGCTACATCCTGGGCGCCGGGCTCGTGCTGCTCATCGACCTGTCCCTCAGCGAGAGCGCGATGCACGGGTGGGGCTGGCGCGTCCCGTTCCTGATCGCGCTGCCGCTCGGCGCCGTCGGGCTCTACGTCCGGACGCGGATCGAGGACACCCCGACGTTCCAGCACATGGAGGCGGAGGGCCGGAAGGCGCGGTCGCCGCTCAGGGAGACCGTGGAGTACCACTGGCGCACCATCCTGAGGCTCATCGGGATCGTGATCCTGCTGAACGTCGCGGTCTACACGCTGCTGACGTTCATGCCGTCCTACCTCGTCGACTTCCTGGACATGGACGACACCACGTCGCAGCTCACCACGATCGGCGTGGAGGCGGCGATGATGACGGTGATCCTGCCGCTCGGCGCGCTGTCGGACCGCATCGGCCGCAAGCCGCTGCTGATCGCCGCCGCGGTCGGCTTCCTCGTGCTGTCCTGGCCGGCGTTCGCGCTCATGCAGACCCACGACCCGGCCGGGGTCGCGGTCGGTTACGCGATCATCGGCGGGCTGCTGGTGCTGATGCTGGCGGTGATCGGCGCGACCTTCCCCGCGATGTTCCCGACGAAGGTGCGGTACGGGGCCTTCGCGATCGGCTACAACATCTCGACGTCGCTGTTCGGCGGGACGGCGGCCGTGCTCGTGGGCTCGCTGATCGACGCCACGGGCTCCAACTCCGTCCCGGCCTACTACCTGATGATCGTCGCCCTGGTCGCGCTGCTGCCGATCATCAAGATCCCGGAGACGGCCGGGGTGCCGATCGACCGGGCCGGGGAGGAGAACGTCCCGGAACCGGTGGGCTCCGGGGCGCGGCGCGGCTGAGTGATCTGCCCCACGCCCTCCGGCTGAGCAGCCGATATCGCGCCCGGGTGCGAGTTGTGTGGCGCGAGGGCAAATCAGAGGTGCTGCCAATGGCTCCTTGCGACCGTCTCATTACCGTCTGTAGCGTCACGGGTGGCCAAAGGCCGCAACTTCCCCGCAAGACCACGACGAATCGGTGGTGTGGACGTGACGGAACAGCAGCTTCAGGAACAGCAGCAACAGGACCACCAGCACAGCCTGAGCACCGCGGCCGCGCGGAACCTGGCGACCACGACCAAGACCGTCCCGCAGATGCAGGGCATCACGTCGCGGTGGCTGCTGAAGCTGCTTCCCTGGGTGCAGGCGTCCGGCGGCACCTACCGCGTCAACCGGCGGCTCACCTACACGCTGGGCGACGGCCGGGTCACGTTCGTGACGACCGGCGCCGACGTCCGCGTCATCCCGCGCGAGCTCGGCGAGCTGGCCCCGCTGCGCGGCTACGACGACGACCTGACCCTGGACGCCATCGCGGGGCGCTTCACCCAGCAGGAGTACGCGCCCGGCGACGTCGTCGTCGAGCGGGGCCGACCCGTCGACCGCGTCGTCCTCGTCGCGCACGGCAAGCTCAGCAGGATCGGCGCGGGCGAGTACGGCTCCGACGCCGTCCTCGGGACGCTCGCCAACGGCGACTTCTTCGGCGAGCAGGCCCTCCTCGGGACCGAGGAGGGACAGGAGCCGCCGACGTGGGAGCACACCGTCAAGGCGGTGACCACCTGCACGATCCTCAGCATGAGCCAGGCCGACTTCCAGGAGACGCTCGGCCAGTCCTCCTCCCTCCAGGCCCACCTGGAGGAGTACCGGGCGAGCCCGCGCCGCGCGCACAACGCGCACGGCGAGGCGGCGATCGAGGTGGTGTCCGGGCACGCCGGGGAACCCGTCCTGCCGAGCACGTTCGTCGACTACGAGGCGTCCCCCCGCGAGTACGAGCTGAGCGTCGCGCAGACCGTGCTGCGCGTCCACACCCGCGTCGCCGACCTCTACAACCAGCCGATGGACCAGATCGAGCAGCAGCTCAGGCTGACCATCGAGGCGCTGCGCGAGCGCCAGGAGCAGGAGATCGTCAACAACCGCGACTTCGGGCTGCTGCACAACACCGACCTGTCGCAGCGCATCCACACCCGCTCCGGCCCGCCCACGCCCGACGACATGGACGATCTGCTCACCCTCGTCTGGAAGGACCCGGCGTTCTTCCTCGCGCACCCGAAGGCGATCGCCGCGTTCGGCCGCGAGTGCAGCGCCCGCGGCATCTACCCCGACAGCGTCGACGTCGGCGGCCACAAGGTGCCCGGCTGGCGCGGCGTGCCCATCTTCCCGTGCAACAAGATCCCGGTCTCGCCGACGCTGACCAGCTCGATCCTGCTGATGCGGACCGGCGAGGCGGCGCAGGGCGTCGTCGGGCTCCACCAGGTCGGCCTGCCGGACGAGTACCAGCCGGGGCTGTCGGTCCGGTACATGGGCATCGACGACAAGGCGCTCCTCAACTACCTGGTCAGCGCGTACTACTCGGCGGCCGTCCTGGTGCCCGACGCGCTCGGCATGCTGGAGTCGGTCGAGGTCGCGCACGGCGGTGCCGGCGCGTGACGGAGGAACGGCTGGCCCTCTCCACCCGCGCCGCACGCAACCTCGCCTCGACGACCAAGACCGTTCCGCAGACGCAGGGCATCACCCCGCGGTGGCTGCTGTCGCGGCTGCCGTGGGTGGAGGCCGCCGGCGGCGCCTACCGGGTGAACCGCCGGCTCACCTACCGGCTCGGCGACGGGCTCGTGACGTTCGTCAACGACGGCGCGGCGATCCGGGTCGTCCCGCCCGAGCTCGCCGAGCTGCCGCCGCTGCGCGGCCTGTCCGACCCCGAGATCCTCGACGCCCTCGCCGCGCGGTTCGAGCAGCGCGAGTACCGGCCAGGCGAGGTGATCGCGGAGTCGGGCGGGCCCCTCGACGCGGTCCACCTGATCGCGCACGGCAAGGTCGAGGAGAGCGTCCCCGGCGCCTACGACGCCGCCGGCCGGGTCGGCGTCCGCGACGGCGGCGGGTTCTTCGGCGCCGAGGCCCTGCTCGGCGAGCCGGCGGAGTGGGCGCACACGTTCCGCGCGCTCACCCCCGTGATCGTCCTGTCGCTGCCGCGGCAGGCGGTCGAGGAGCTGACCGAGCGGTCCGAGGCGCTGCGCGCGCACCTGGAGGAGTACCGGGCCGCGCCCGCCCCGCCGCGGACCAGGCACGGCGAGGCGGCGATCGAGGTGGCGTCCGGGCACGGCGGCGAACCCGTCCTGCCGAGCACGTTCGTCGACTACGAGGCCTCGCCCCGCGAGTACGAGCTGGCCGTCACCCAGACGGTCCTGCGCGTCCACTCCCGGGTCGCCGACCTCTACAGCGATCCGATGGACCAGGTCGAGCAGCAGCTCAGGCTGACGATCGAGGAGATCAGGGAGCGCCAGGAGCACGAACTGGTCAACAACCGCGACTTCGGCCTGCTGCACAATGCCGACCTGCGCCAGCGCATCCAGACCCTCGGGGGCCCGCCGACCCCCGCCGACATGGACGAGCTGCTGGCGCGGCGCCGCAAGACCCGGTTCTTCCTCGCCCACCCCAAGACGATCGCGGCGATCGGCCGGGAGTGCACGCGGCGCGGCGTGTACCCCGCGCCCGTCGAGGTCGAGGGCCGCCGCGCGCACGCCTGGCGCGGCGTCCCGATCCTCCCCTGCGACAAGATCCCGATCTCCCCGACCGGGACCAGCTCGATCCTCGCGCTGCGCACCGGCGAGGACGACCAGGGCGTCGTCGGCCTGCACCGCACCGGGCTGGAGGGCGAGGTCCGGCCGGGCCTCACGGTCCGTTTCACCGGCATCGACGACAAGGGGCTGCTGACCTACCTCGTCAGCGCCTACCACTCGGCCGCCGTGCTGGTCCCCGACGCCCTCGGCGTCCTGGAGAACGTCGAGATCGCCCGCTGACGAGAGGGGACCCGCCATGCCCGCCTGGAGAGACGACCCGGCCGTGGTCGGCTGCGACCATCGGACGGAGCCGCGGCTCCGCCCCCGGACGGCGGCGGAGGTGCTCACCTGGAGCCGCCGCCTGCTCGACCCCGCGCTGCGCCACGTGGTCGAGGCCATGCCGGAGGCGTCGCGCTCCACCGCGGGCTTCCACTTCGGCTGGCGCGACGAGCGCGGCCGCCCTGCCGCCGGGGCGGGCGGCAAGGCGATCCGGCCCGCGCTGACGCTGCTGGCCGCGGAGGCGGTCGGCGGGACGGTCCAGGCCGCCCTGCCGGCCGCCGTGGCGGTCGAGCTCGCGCACAACTTCTCCCTCATGCACGACGACGTGATGGACGGCGACCTCACCCGCCGGCACCGCCCCACCGCGTGGGCGGTCTTCGGCGCGAACGCCGCCATCCTGTCCGGGGACGCCCTCCTCGCCGCCGCCTACGAGCTCCTCGCCGAGGAGCCCTCCGCGGTGGTCGCCCGCGGCGTGCGCATCCTCGCCCGGGCCGTGCTGGAACTGGTCGAGGGCCAGCGCGCCGACCTGGCCTTCGAGGAGCGCGCCGACGTCACGCTCGACGAGTGCCTGGCCATGGCCGCCGGCAAGACCGGCGCGCTGCTCGGCGCGTCGTGCGCGCTCGGCGCCGTGTACGGCGGCGGCACCGCCGGGCAGGTCTCCCGGCTGCGCGTCTTCGGCGAGCGCCTCGGCCTGGCCTTCCAGCTCGTCGACGACCTGCTCGGCATCTGGGGCGAGCCGGCGGTCACCGGCAAGCCCGTCCACGCCGACCTGCGCCGCCGGAAGAAGTCGCTGCCCGTCGTCGCGGCCCTCACCTCGGGCAGCGCCGCCGGCGGCGACCTCGCCGCCCTCTACCTGCGCGAGGAGCCGCTCACCGACGAGGAGGCGCTCCTCGCCGCCGGTCTCGTCGACGCGGCGGGCGGGCGCGCCTGGGCCGCCGCCCGCGCCGACGAACTCCTCACCGACGCCCTCGCCGACCTCGACGCCGCCGGAGTCGCCCCGGCCGCCGACGCCGAACTGCGGGCGCTCGCCCGCCTGATGACCCACCGCGACCGCTGACCCCCACCGGGGCCCTTCTGGATCGATCATATGTTCGAGTAGGGTGTGGAGTCGTGCAGGCTCCCGAACACGTCCCGTTCCTGTGCCCGGCCGGGCACCGGCTCGACCCGGGCCGGGTCATCGTCGGCTGGTCGCCGTGCGTCTGCCCGCCCTGCGACAGGCGGGGCCGCGGCCTGCGCGGCCACCGCACCTACCTGTGCCTCGACTGCAAGGACGAGCACGTCACGACCAAGTGCTACCTGCCCCACCACGTCCCGTCCGCAGGCGCGGAGTACCGCTGGCCCTGACGTGCGGCCGGCGGTCAGTACGGGTCCCCTGGTCAGGCGCGGGTCAGCCCTTGATCTGCGTCCAGGCCTGCGCCCAGCGGGAGTAGTCCACGCATTTGCTGCCGCGGTCGTCCCCGCATTCCTTCACGGGGGTCTTCCAGAACGCCAGTCGCTTGTAGAACTCCGGGTCGCCGACGTGGTAGGTCGAGCAGAAGCCCTTGGCGGTGTACTTGCACGCCTTGGGGTTGGCGGGCGCCTCGCCGAACCACTGCGCGACCTCCGCCTGCACCTTGGGCATGGTGATCCAGTTCATCCACTTGTACATGCAGGTCGGATGCTGGGCCTTGGAGGAGATCATCCAGGTGTCGGACCAGCCGGTCGCCCCCTCGTCGGGGATCGTCGTGGCGACCGGCGCCTTCTCGGCCATGGCCAGGTTCGCGGTCACCTGCCAGGCGGTGCCGGCGTAGTTGTAGCCGCTCTTGAACGACTGGAGTTCGTCCAGGTAGTTCGCCCAGTACTGGTTCACGTTCGGGCGCTGCTGCTTGAGCAGGTTCACCGCGGCGTCGAACTGCTTCTCGTCCAGCTCGTAGACGTCGTTGATCTTCAGTTCGGGGCGGTGCGTCTTCAGGTAGAGCGCGGCGTCCGCGATGTAGATGGGGGAGTCGTAGGCGACGACGTGCCCGGCGGCGGGGGACTCCTTGTCCCACACCACGCTCCACGACGTCGGACGCTGCGTGATCTTGTCCGTACGGTACATCAGCATGTTGGCGCCGTAGCCGTGCGGGACGCCGTACATCCGCCCGGCGGCGGAGTTGTACGGCTGGTTCTTCAGGTACTTGGCGATGTCGTCCCAGCTGCTGATCAGGCCGGTGTTGACGGGTGCGACCGTCCCGCCGTAGATGAGCCGCAGGCTCGCGTCGCCGGACGCCGACACGCCGTCGTACCGCCCCGTCTTCATGAGCGCGACCATCGAGTCGGAGGTGTCGGCGACCTTCGTGTACACCTTGCAGCCGGTCGCCTTCGTGAACGGCTTGACCCAGTCGACCTTCGGGTCGTTCGAGCCGTTCTCGGCGTATCCGGCCCAGGCGACGAGGTCGAGCCGGCCTTCCGGGGTGCCGAGTTCCTGCAGCATCGGGACGTCTGGCGGCGCGGCGGTCCCGCCGGATTCGCCGCTGCAGGCGCCGGTCAGCACCGCCGCGACCAGCGCCCCCGTGGCGAGCAGGGTCCGGCGGACGCGGGCGGGTGAGCGCACGGTCGTCGTCGCTTCTGGGGTACGAGCCATCACGCTGAGGCATCGTAGGGGTATTTTGGGCTGTCCGCCGCCACAAAACGTGATGAACTGGAAACTGTCGACACATGGCGGCGGACCGCCCTAGGCTCTCCTGCGTTCCGCGTGAGCCGCTCCGCACGCAATCGATGCCAGCCGTCCAGACCAGTCGATGTCAGTCGTCCGATCGAGTGAAGGTTCTGCCGCAGTGCCAATTCGAGGCCGCACAACGGACTCGTCCGCCGGACACCGGCGGGCTCCCAAGGCCGCGCGTTTCCGCTCCATCCGCTTCAAGGTCGTCCTGATGGTCACCGTCTCGGTGGTCTCCCTGGGCGTCCTGTGGGCGTTCGCCGCGAGCATCGCGCTCGGCGAGGGGCTCAACCTCCGCCACGTCAAGACCGTCCAGGACCACTACGGCTACCCGTCGGGCGCGCTCGGCAGCGCCCTGCAGGCCGAACGCCGGCTGTCGATGGTGTACCTCGGCGGCCGCGCGGAGGGCGACCGCGCCGCCATGGAGTCCGGCCGCCTGGTCACCGACCGGCAGGCCGACCTGTTCCGCAAGCTCGCCGAGGCCGAGGCCGTCGACGGCGCCGCGCCGGAGGACGCCCAGCGCATCGCGGGCAAGATCCTCACCGAGCTGGACGGCCTGGCGGACCGGCGCCGCGCCATCGACGCCGGCCGCCTGGACCGGGCCCGCGCGTTCGCCGACTACACGGCCCTGCTCGGCGACGTCGGCGCGCTCCAGGGCTCCCTCGCGACGCTGGACAACTCCGAGGTCGCCAAGGACGCCCGCAACGAGGCGTCGCTGACCCGGGCCCGCGAGGTCCTGGCGCAGGAGGACGCGCTGCTGGCGGGCGCCCTCGCCGCCGGCAGGATCACGCCCGGCGAGCACGCCCAGTACGTCAAGCTCGTCGGCACCCAGCGCACCCTCTACACCTACACGGCGGCCGAGCTGCGCTCGCCCGACCAGTCCTACTACGAGCGCATCGTCGGCATGCCCGAGTACGGCCGGCTCCGCGCGCTGGAGGACCGCTTCGTCGCCTCGCCCCGGCTGGTCAACGCCACCGGCGCCGCCGGGGGGCTGTGGAAGACCACCGCCGACTCCAACCTCACCCGGCTCCGCGGGCTCGAACTGTCGGTGTCGGCGGGCGCCGAGAAGCGCGCCCAGCCGATCTCCGAGGGCATCATCACCCGCGTCGTCCTCGCGGGCGCGCTCGGGCTGGTCGCGGTCGTCGCCACCCTCGTCCTCGCGGTCTGGGTCGCCCGGTCCATCATCCGCGAGCTGCGCGGGCTGCGCCGCGAGGCGATCGACCTGGCCGACGTGCGGCTGCCCGGCGTGATCCGCCGGCTGCGCCTCGGCGAGGAGGTCGACGTGGCCGCCGAGGCGCCGCCGCTGGCGTTCGGCACCCGCGAGATCGACCAGGTCGGCGAGGCGTTCAACGCCGCCCGCCGCACCGCGATCCAGAGCGCCGTCGAGGAGGCGACGCTGCGCCGCAACGTCAGCGACGTGTTCGTCAACCTCGCCCGCCGCAGCCAGACGCTGCTGCACCGCCAGCTCAAGCTGCTGGACTCGATGGAGCGGCGCATCGAGACCCCCGACGACCTGGAGGACCTGTTCCGGGTCGACCACCTCGCCACCCGCATGCGCCGGCACGCAGAGGGCCTGATCATCCTGTCCGGGCAGGCGCCCGGCCGCGGCTGGCGCAGCCCCGTCGCGATCGTGGACGTCGCCCGCGCCGCCGCGTCCGAGGTCGAGGACTACACCCGCGTCAACGTCGCCCCGATGACCCGCGCCGCCATCGTCGGCCCGGCCGTCGCCGACGTCATCCACCTGCTCGCCGAGCTGATCGAGAACGCCGCGACGTTCTCGCCGCCGCACACGACCGTCCAGGTGCACGGGCAGGCCGTCTCGCACGGCTTCACGCTGGAGGTCGAGGACCGCGGCCTCAGCATGGACGAGCCCAGCCTCGCCGCCGCCAACGAGCGGCTCGCCACCGCCGCCGAGTTCGACCTGTCCGACAGCGCGCAGCTCGGCCTGTTCGTCGTCGGCCGGCTGGCCCGCCGGCACAACATCAAGGTCACCCTGCGGACGTCCCCCTACGGCGGCATGACCGCGATCGTGCTGCTGCCCGAGGAGCTCGTCGTCCCCGACGAGGGCGCACCGGTGCACAGCGCACCCGCTCTGACCACCCGCCGCGCCGAGGACGCCCTCGTCCCCGTCGGCACGGTCGTGAACGGCGGCGCGAGCGTCCGCAGCGGCCCCCAGCCGGTCCTGGGCGAGGGCGGCTCCGTGCTGCACCTGCCGTCCGGACGGCACGCCGCCCCGTCCGCGGCCCCGTCTCCGGCGCCGCCTCCGCCGCGGGAGCCGCTCGCCCAGCCGGCCCGCCCGTTCATCCCCCCGGCCACCCCCGTGCCCGCGCCCGGGGAGCCGCTCGCGGAGGCGGACGCGCTGACCGGGCCCCTCCCGGTGTTCGAGGAGCCGATCCAGGGTCCGGCGCCGACGCCCCGGGCGGCCCCGTCGCCGTGGGGCGACCCGCCGCCCGAGGCCGAGCCCGCGCCGTCGCCGCCCCCGCCGAGCGTGCCGCGCTCGCCCCGCGAGGTGCGGCGCCGGCCCCCGGGCAAGTCGCCCGGCGCCGACCGGCCCTCGCTGCCGAAGCGGGTCAGGCAGGAGAACATGGCCTCGCAGCTGCGGGAGGAGAACTCCGCGCCGGCCGCTCCCGCGACCTCCGCCCGCGCCGACCGGTCGCCCGAGCAGCTGCGGTCGATGATGTCGTCCATCCAGCAGGGCACCCGGCGCGGCCGCGCCGAGTCCCTCGACACCGAGGAATCGTGACGGACCATGACCGGTCCTGGCAGCGAATGGCTCGATGACGAGGCCGGCCCGATCGTGCGGTCGTACGCGCTCACCCGCGGGCGCGCCAGGCCCGCGACCGGCGAGGCCTTCGACATGATCACGATAATCTCGACCGCGGCGCGGCCGCGGTCGGGCTCACCCGGCATCGGTCCCGAGCATCTCGACATTCTGGAGATGTGCCTGCAACCGCTGCCGGTGGCCGAGGTCGCGGCGCGGGTCGGGCTGCCGCTCGTCGTCGTGCGGGTGCTGCTCGGCGATCTGCTCCACCACAGACTGATCACCGCCACCCGTCCCCAACAGGAGAGCGCGCTCTCCAAGGAACGTCTGCTGAGGGAAGTGCTCCATGGTCTTCAAGCCCTCTGAGAACGCCGGTGCGGCCGCCGGAGGGAGCGCGGGGCCGTCCCCGGAGGGGGTCGGCCCGGCGACCCCGGTCGCGGTGAAGATCCTCGTCGCCGGGGGCTTCGGCGTCGGCAAGACGACGCTCGTCGGCTCCGTCAGCGAGATCCGCCCGCTGCAGACCGAGGAGCTGCTCACCGACCGGGGCGTCGGCGTCGACGACACCGAGGGCGTCGAGCAGAAGACCACCACCACGGTCGCGATGGACTTCGGCCGCATCACGATCCGCGACGGCCTCGTGCTCTACCTGTTCGGCACGCCCGGCCAGGACCGGTTCTGGTTCATGTGGGACGAGCTGTCCTTCGGGGCGCTCGGCGCGGTCGTGCTCGCCGACACCCGCCGCCTCTCGGACTGCTTCCCCGCCGTGGACTACTTCGAGAACCGGGGCCTGCCGTTCGTCATCGCGGTGAACCGCTTCGACGACGGCTACGACTACACGCCCGACGAGATCCGGGAGGCGCTCGACCTCAGCGAGGGGACCCCGGTCGTGATGTGCGACGTACGGGAGCGCACGTCCGGCAAGGAGGTGCTGACGGCGCTGGTCAAGTACCTGCTGACGGTGCACGAGAAGACGACGCGGGCGGACGCCCCCGCGCTGTAGGCTGCCGGACGAGATGAACCGGACACGCGCGCGGCTCTCGGACGGCCGCGAGATCGTCTACTACGACGAGGCCCCCGGCCGGGCCCCCGTCGCGGACCCGCGCGGCCTGCCGCCGGTCGAGCCGGTGTGCGAGGTCCGCCGCGACCCGCTGACCGGCGACCACGTCACGATCACCAGGCACCGCAACACGCGGACGTTCCTGCCGCCCGCCGACCAGTGCCCGCTGTGCCCCGGCGGCCCGGCCTCGGAGATCCCCGACCCGTCCTACGACGTCGCCGTGTTCGAGAACCGCTTCCCGTCCTTCGACGTCCGCACCCCGCCGGTGCCGGGCTCGGTCGACGGCGCGGGCTCGATCGACGGGGTGGAACGGTCCCGTGGCGCCGGGCGCTGCGAGGTCGTGTGCTTCACCGACGACCACTCCGCCTCGATGGCGCAGCTGCCCGTCTCCCGCGTCCGGACGGTCGTCGACGCGTGGGCCGACCGCACCGCCGAGCTGTCGGCGATCCCCGGCGTCGCGCAGGTCTTCGCGTTCGAGAACCGCGGCGTCGAGATCGGCGTGACCCTGCACCACCCGCACGGCCAGATCTACGCCTACCCGTTCCTCACCCCCCGCACCGAGCGGATGCTGGCGTCCGCGTCCGCGAACCCCGACCTGTTCGGCGACGTCCTGAAGGCCGAGCGCGCCGGCGGCCGCGTCGTGCTGGCCGGCGAGCACTGGACGGCCTACGTCCCCGCCGCCGCCCGCTGGCCGGTCGAGGTGCACCTGACGCCGCACCGCCACGTCCCCGACATGGCCGCCCTCGACGCGGGGGAGCGCGACGAGCTGGCCGTCCTCTACCGCGACCTGCTGCGCCGCTGCGACGCCCTCTACGAGGCCCCCCTGCCCTACGTCGCGGGCTGGCACCAGGCGCCCGTCGGCGAGGGCCGCGAGCTGCTCCGCCTGCACCTGGAGCTGTTCTCGATCCGGCGCGCCGCCGACAAGATCAAGTACCTGGCGGGCTCGGAGTCGGGCATGGCCGCCTGGATCAACGACGTCCCGCCGGAGGACGTCGCCGCGCGCCTGCGCGCCCTCGGCTGACGCGCGCCCGCCGTCCACTCCCGCCCGGTTGACTCGGGCTTGACCCTCCCGATTTCGCGACTGTCTGGAACGATCTCCGCCGCGTGGCCTACGCTCCGACGCATGCCGGAAAGCGTGCTGGCGGACCCGTTGGCGCGGGGGTCCTTCGACGGCGTCGCCGCCACCGCCGAGCGCCCGTCGCTCGCGTTCGCCTCCCGCGTCGGGCAGGGAGTGAACATCGGCCAGGCGTGGGACCTGGCGGCCGGCGCGCCGCTCGGCCCGCCGATCCCCGACTTCCCGGCCGACCGGGCCGACTGGGCGTTCGGGCTCCCCGCCGGGTCCCCGATCGTCGCCTGGACGCACCGCGACCGCCTCCACGTCCACGACCTCGGCACGGGCCGCGAACTCACCCTGGATGCCCAGCCCGACCTGGTCGGCCTCACCGTCCACCACGGCCGCGGCGCCGTCGTGGCCGTCTTCGGCCCCGCCAACGACGCCGAGGTCGCCGTGTGGGACGCGCTCACGGGCGACCGCCTCGCGGGCTTCCACCTCTGGCTCGGCCACCGCAGCGCGATCGGCCGCCGGCTCCTGCACGCGACGCCCGCCGCGGGTCCCATCACCGGCCTGACCGGCGACTCCGCGGTCACGCTCCTCGACCTCGAACGCGGCGAGGAGATCGCCACGGCCCCGTCGCGCGCCCCGTCCGCGTCCCTGCCCCCCGCCACGGCCCTCACCCCGTCCCCGGACGGCCTCGTGCTCCTCTACCCGGCCCCTGAGGGCCTGGGCGTGCACGGCCTCGACGGCGACCGCCTCGCGACCCTGTCCACTCCGGCCCCCTGCGACCATGTGGCCGCGGCCCTGGTCGACGGACACCTCCTGGTGGCCGCCGCTCTCCAGGACGCTCCCGACACCCTCCTCGCCTGGAACGCCGCCTCCCCGGCCCCGTCCCACCGCGTCAGGCTCCCCGCCCCCGCCAACGACCTGTCCCTGGCCCCCGACGGCACCCTCCTGGCCGCCACGGACACCGCCCTCTACACGGCCTGCCTCCGCACATGAAAAGGCACCGCCGGCGCCCGTAGGACGCCGGCGGTGGGGGTGGGAGGTCAGCGGTTGGCGAACTTGTACTGGATGGCCGCTTCCTTCGGGGTGAGGGGGCGGTCGAGGAACATCAGGCCGTCCATGCGGCAGTTGCAGGGGTTCTTCTCCGCGGTGTTCTGCGGGTAGCTGCCGCCGATCTTGATGCCGCGGGGGTCCGTGGCGGACGTGACGTCGGGCTCGGGGGCGCCTTCGAGCCCCCACGGGTCCCCGGCCGTGGTGTAGAAGCCGTCCAGTGGCCGCCCGTCCTTGTAGAGCGCCATCTCGCCGGTGTCGTAGTCGAACGTCGCGGCGAGGTGCACCCAGGTGTTCTGGGGGAGGATGCTCTGCCAGTCCTCGCTCGCCGCGAACGTCTGCGACTTCGAGCCGTCCACGCGGCGGCCCAGCGCGACGACGTGGAGCTTGCCGGAGACCTCGATGATCTCCAGCAGGGCGCGCACGGCGTGGCCGTCGGAGTCGCCGGTGAGCAGGCCGGACAGGCCGACCGCGTTGTAGACGTCGCTCGGGTTGGACGTCTCGGTGTTGGGGCTCGGGTTCGTCCCGGTCATCTTGAACCAGCCCGCGAGGGTCGCGCCCTTGGCGGAGCTGAACGCGTGCAGGGACGGGACGCCGGACGCGGAGTAGAGCCCCGCCTTCCAGTCGTCGTTGCCCTTCGCGGACGGGTTGACCTGCCCGAGCTGGATGGCGTGCCGGCGCTCGCCGTCCCGCACCCGCATGGCCGCGCCGCCGTTGATGAGGTTGATCGTCGTTCCGGACCGTCCGCTGTCGGCCTCGCGGGACGGGTCGCCCGGGACGGGGTGCTCGAAGTCGTAGTAGGAGATCAGGTTCTGCCGGAGGGGCGGGAAGACGCCGCCGGTCGAGGCGTCGGCCGGGGCTGCGGCGACGCACAGCGACGCGCCCAGCAGTGCGGTGGTGAGTGCGGCGGTGCCGCGGCGAATCATCATGTCGACTCCTTGGGGCCCTCCGGGCGGGCGCAGGCTCGC
>NZ_JBEZJP010000085.1:0-24219 GCF_040653175.1 Actinomadura sp. NPDC048032 | reverse complement strand
ATGGGCGGGATCCGGGCCGCGCGCGGCAGGTACGTCGCGATGGGCGACGCCGACGACTCCTACGACTTCACCACCCTCGGCCCGTTCCTGGACGAGCTGCGCGACGGCGCCGACCTCGTCATGGGCAACCGGTTCAAGGGCGGCATCGCCGACGGCGCCATGCCGCCGCTGCACCGCTACCTCGGCAACCCGGTGCTCAGCTTCGTCGGCCGGCTGTTCTTCGGCAGCAAGATCGGCGACTTCCACTGCGGGCTGCGCGCCTTCGAGAAGGACGCGATCCTGCGCCTCGGCCTGCAGACCGGCGGCATGGAGTTCGCCAGCGAGATGGTCGTCAAGGCGACCCTGCAGGGCTACGACATCCGCGAGGTGCCGACCACGCTGTCGCCGGACGGGCGGACCCGCGCCCCGCACCTCAACACCTGGCGCGACGGCTGGCGCCACCTGCGCTTCCTCATGCTCTACAGCCCCCGCTGGCTGTTCCTCATCCCCGGCCTGGTCTTCATGATGCTCGGCCTGGTCGCCGGCGTCGCGCTGTCGACCGGCCCCGTGACCGTCGGGGACATCGCCTTCGACGTCGACACGCTGGTCGGCGCCTCCGCCGCGCTGGTGATCGGCTTCCAGGCGGTGCTGTTCGCGCTGCTGACGAAGGTCTACGCGATGCAGGAGGGATTCCTGCCGCACGACCGCCGCGTGCAGAAGCTCATCGACTGGTGGAGCCTGGAGCGCGGCCTGCTGCTCGGCGGGCTGCTCGCCGTCGCCGGCCTCGGCGGCCTCGTCGCGTCCCTGCTGCACTGGCGGGTGAACAGCTTCGGCGAGCTGGACCCGCGGCACTCGCTGCGCATCGTCGTCCCCGCCGCGACCGCGCTGGTGATGAGCTTCCAGGCCATCTTCGCCTCGCTGTTCGTCAGCATCCTCGGCATCCGGCGCCGCCAGCACCCGCCGCTCACCGACCCGGCCGAGGAGGCCGCGGGCGTCGTCGACGCCGCCGTGCAGAAGGTCGCCGAGGCCGAGAAGGCGGCGAAGGCGGCGAAGGCCGAGAAGAACGAGAAGGGCGCGGCCGAGGACGAGCCGGAGAAGGTCACCGCGGGCAAGGCGGGCGCCACCCGGGCCGAGGCCGGCGACGAGGACGCTCGCTGAGCGTCCCCGGGCCGGGCCCGGGCGCTCCGCCCGCGATATGACAGGCTTGACCGTCGATGGAGCTTCTTCCCCCGGTAGTGCGCGCCCGGCGCGCCGTCCGCCGGTGAGCACGCGCACGCCGCAGGACGCCGCGCGCCCGGACGCCCCGCACGAAGGCGGCGCCGCGCGGCCTCCGGCCTTTCCGGCCGACCCGGCCGCCGCCCCGCCGCGGGCGGACCGCCGCCGCTGGGCCTGGCTGTTCGCGCTCGGGTGGCTCGCGCAGGTCGCCGTGCGGCTCTGGCTCGCGGCAGGGCAGACGCTTCCGGTGGCGACGCCGGACGAGTCGGGGTACCTGTTCGCCGCCCGCGTCCTGACCGGCGGGCCCGACGCCGACATGTCGTTCGGGACGGTGTACCGCGGCGGCTACCCGCTGCTGCTGACGCCCGCCTTCTGGATCGGCGACGGCCCGGTCGCGGTCTACCGGGCCGCCCTGGCGATCAACGCGCTGGTCAGCGCGGCGATGCTGCCGCTGGCCTACCTGCTGCTGCGCCGGCTGGCGGTGCGGCGGCGCTGGGCGTACGTCTTCGGGCACGTCACGGCGCTGCTGCCGTGCGTGCTGTTCTACTCCGGGTTCGTGCTGACCGACGCGATCCTGCCGGTGCTCGTGGCCGGCTGGCTGCTCCTGGCGCACACCTGGCTGACCGCCCCGCCCCCGGACGGGCGCCGCCCGTCCCTCCGGCTGGCAGCGGCCGGGGCGGGCGCGTCGCTGCTGGTCGCCTACGCCTACGCCTGCCACACCCGCGGCGCGATCCTGCTGCTCGTGCACGCCGCGCTGCTCGGCGCCGCCCTGGTGTTCCGGTGGCGGTCCTGGCGCGCCGTGTCCGCCGCCACGCTCGCCCTCGCCGCCGCGACGGCCGCGGGGATGCTGCTGAACCGGTCGCTGCTGCCGCACATGTACCCGCAGGGCGACAACGATCTCGGCGGCAACGTCGTGAAGCGCCTCACCACGCTGGACGGGTGGGGCTGGATGCTCTCGCTCGGCACCGGCCAGGTCTGGTACCAGTCCGTCGCGACCGGCGGCGTGGCGGCGCTCGGGCTCCTCGCCGTCGCGTTCCTCGCGGTGCGCCGCGCCACCCCGGGGCCGGTGCGGGCGCTGGCGCTCGCGGTCGTCGCGCTCGTGGCGGGCATCGCGTTCGCCACGTCGGCGGCCCTGCCCGTCGAGTACCGCATCGGCAACTACGTGTACGGCCGCTACCTGGCCAGTGTCACGCCGGCGCTGTTCGCGGTGGGCGTCGCGGTCCTGATGCGCGCCTCGCGGCGCACGCTGCTGTGGGCGGCGGGCGCGGCGGCCGTGCTGACGGTCGTCGCCGCGTGCGTCGTCCAGTGGTACGCGGGCGACCTGCTCACCCGGTACACCTACACCGCCTACGACTTCCCCGAGACGTCGCTCCTGACCTGGGACTGGACGGCGTTCCACCTCTGGCGGGCCACGTCCGCCGGGTTGCTTCTGCTCGTCCTGTCGACGGCGGCCGTCCTGCTGCGGCCCCACCGCCCGACCGGCCGGCTGCTGCTGGCGGGCCTGCTGGCCGCCGTCGCGCTGGCCATGTGCGTCACCGCGACCGAACGCATCGCGCAGCCGCTGGTGCGCGCCGAGACGGCCTACACCGACCTGCGGGGCACCGTCGACCTGACGAAGCAGCGGTCCATCGCCGTCGACTGGAACATCTGGTGGACGATCCGGCTCTCCCAGTACTACTGGGCCTGGTGGAGCGACGGCAGCGTGTTCGACGCCCGCTGGACCGCGCCGCCGCAGGACGCCGACATGGTCGTCCTGGCCTGGCCGAAGAACGCCCCTCCCACCGCGTCCTGGCCGAAGGGCGCTCCGCCCGGCTGGCACGTCGTCGCCAGCCGCCGCACGGTCGAGGGCGACTGGGTCGCCTGGGCCCGCTAGCTTCCGGCGGCCTTCGCGGGGGGATTCCAGAGCTGGAGCACCCCGTCCGACGAGCGCCACATGAGCGTCCAGCCCTGGGCGGGGTCGGGGCGCCAGCCGCCGCCGATCTGCGACTCCATGCCGCGCCAGCGCGTGTAGAGCATCGGCCCCTCGGTCGCGTTGCGCGGGATGGGCATGTAGTGCGGGAAGTCGCGGATCTCGCCGCGCCAGACCGGGCGCCCCCACATGTCGCGCATGTAGAAGGTGAGGGTCTGCGCGAGCCGCCGGTCGGCGCAGATCAGCGTGATGTCGCGGTGGCCGCCGAGGTACCCGCGCAGCTCGTTCCACGCCTTGTCGCGCGGCAGTTCGGGGACGGCGCGGACTGCCGCCACCGCGTACGTCGCCCCCAGCGCGACCGCCAGGACGGGCGCCGCGACCGTCCGCAGCCGCAGCCGCGACACCAGGCCGGGCGGCAGCATCCGGAACATCAGGATCAGCGATCCGGAGCCCCCGGCGAGCAGCGCGGGCAGCACCGCGAACCAGTACCGCTGGAGCCAGGCGCGCAGCGAGATGTCGTTCGGGTCGAGGACGCCGGAGAACAGCGTCAGCGGCACCGCCAGCGTGAAGAACCACACCAGGACCAGCGCGAGCCGCCGGTCGCGGGTGAGGGCCCAGCCGGCGATGGTGAGGACCAGTGCCCCGGTGAAGACGAGCCCGAGCGGGTTCCAGTCGTGCATCGCGCGCAGGAACGACCGCGCGGCGAGCGAGCGGGTGACGTAGTCGCGGGACTGGCCGCCGTGCTCGGCCGCCGACATGAGCCCGGCGAGCGGGCTGCCCCACACCAGCTGGTTGTGGACGAAGTTGAGCAGCAGGATCGCCAGCATCGGCGCGCCGACCGTGACGTTGCGGCGCCACGGGATGCGCAGCAGCGCGAGGTAGGCGGGGATGGCGAGGAAGAGGAAGGCCAGGAACTCCCGGACGAGGAACGACGCGCCGAGGAGCACCCCGGCGGCGAGCAGCATCCGCGTCTGGGCCCGGCCGGACCTGCGGCTCGCGACGACGAGGCCCGCCATCCCGAGGGTGAACAGCCCCGCGCCCGGCATGTCCGGCAGCATCACCCCGGTCGACCAGGTGATCTCGTGGCCGAACGGGTTGGTCATGGTGAAGAACGGGTGGACCAGCATGACCGCCGCGGACGCCAGGCCCGCCACGTCCCCGAACAGGGACCGGACGACCAGGTAGGTCCCGACGAAGAAGGCGGCCCCGCCGAGGGCGGCGACGGTGAAGTAGGCGGCCTGGCCGTCCCCGAGGACCTCCTGGACCAGCCGGGCCGGGAGCACCAGCCCGATCCGGGTGACCTGGTGCGGGACCTCGTCGAACGGCCACTGGGTGAGGGGGATGTGCGGCCAGTCGCGGGCGGCGAGCCACACGTAGTACGGGTCGAAGTACAGCGGCGGGGTCATGATCACCCACTGGGCGAGCACCGCGGACGCCGCGACCAGCAGCGACAGCCACACCACCCGCCGGGTCCGCCGCAGCCGGCTCAGCGGGCCGGTGCGGGCGGACGGCGCGTCCGGCCCCGCGTCGTCGGCTTCCCGGGCGACCGCCTGGTCGGACGTGGTCTGGGCCATGCCTTGAGTTCCCGCCTCCGCTGGTCCGTGCTGTGACGCCGAGCCAGGTTACTCGCGTGCCGCGGCCCCCGTGACGCGACTACCCTTGATTCCATGTCCTCGTCAAGCCGTCATATCTTGACCGCGCCCGCATGGCCGTACGCCAACGGGCCCCGTCACATCGGGCACGTCTCCGGTTTCGCGCTGCCCGCCGACATGTTCAGCCGCTACCAGCGGATGGCGGGCAACAAGGTCCTGATGGTCAGCGGCACCGACGAGCACGGCACGCCGATCCAGGTGCAGGCCGACAAGGAGGGCGTGACGGCCCGCGAGCTGGCCGACCGCTACAGCTCCGTGATCGCCGAGGACCTGTACGGCCTCGGGATGTCCTACGACCTGTTCACGCGCACCACGACGCTGAACCACTACGCGGTCGTCCAGGAGGTCTTCAAGGGCCTGTACGACAACGGCTACATCTTCCCGACCAAGACGATGGGCGCGATCTCGCCGTCCACCGGCCGGACGCTCCCGGACCGCTACATCGAGGGCACCTGCCCCATCTGCGGGTACGACGGGGCGCGCGGCGACCAGTGCGACAACTGCGGCAACCAGCTCGACCCGATCGACCTGATCAACCCGGTGTCGCGGATCAACGGCGAGACGCCGAAGTTCACCGAGACCGAGCACTTCATGCTCGACCTGCCCGCGTTCACCGAGGTCCTCGGCCGGTACCTGCGGGGGAAGCAGGGCCAGTGGCGGCCGAACGTGCTGAAGTTCGCGCTGAACCTCCTCGACGACATGCAGCCGCGGGCGATCAGCCGCGACCTCGACTGGGGCGTGCCGATCCCGCTGGACGGCTGGCGCGACAACCCGGCCAAGAAGCTGTACGTGTGGTTCGACGCCGTCGTCGGCTACTTCTCCGCGTCGGTGGAGTGGGCGCGGCGCTCCGGCGACCCCGAGGCATGGCGCGCCTGGTGGCAGGACCCGGAGGCCCTGTCCTACTACTTCATGGGCAAGGACAACATCGTCTTCCACGCCGAGATCTGGCCGGCGATGCTCCTCGGCTACAGCGGCCAGGGCGACAAGGGCGGCACGCCCGGCTCGCTGGGCGCGCTGAACCTCCCGACGGAGGTCGTGTCGTCGGAGTTCCTGACGATGGAGGGCCGCAAGTTCTCCTCGTCCCGCCAGGTGGTCATCTACGTGAAGGACTTCCTGGAGCGCTACGACGTGGACGCGCTGCGCTACTACGTCGCGGTCGCCGGCCCCGAGAACCAGGACACCGACTTCACGTGGTCGGAGTTCGTCCGCCGCAACAACGACGAGCTGGTGGCGGCGTGGGGCAACCTCGTGAACCGCTCGGTGAACATGGCGGCGAAGAACTTCGGCGCGATCCCCGAGGCGGGCGACCTCACCGACGCCGACCGGGCGCTGCTGGAGCGCAGCCGCGCCGCGTTCGGGGCCGTGGGCGCCGAGCTCGGGCGGTCGCGGTTCAAGAACTCGATCACCGAGGCGCTGGACGTCGTCCGCGACGCCAACAAGTACCTGTCGGACCAGGCGCCCTGGAAGCTCAAGGACGACCCCGAGCGCGTCAAGTCGATCCTGCACACCGCGCTCCAGGTCGTCGACGACGCCAAGACGCTCCTGACGCCGTTCCTGCCGAACTCCTCGCAGAAGGTCTACGAGATGCTCGGCGGGCAGGGCGTCTGGAGCGGCATGCCGAGGCTGGAGACGGTGTCGGAGGAGGGCGGCCCCGACTACCGCGTCCTCACCGGCGACTACGCGACCGAGGCCCGCTGGGAGTCCATGCCGATCAAGCCGGGCGTCCCGCTGGCCAAGCCGGTGCCGCTGTTCAAGAAGCTGGAGACGTCCGTGGTGGACGAGGAGCTCGCCCGGCTGGAGAAGGCGTGACCCAGGAGGGCGACGGGCAGGCGTCCCGTTCCTACCCGCCGCTGCCCGAGCGCCTGCCCGTCGACGTCTTCGACAGCCACTGCCATCTCGACATCGTCGAGACGCCGGTGGACGAGCAGCTGAGGTCGGCGAAGGCCGGGGGCGTCGCGCGGATCGTCACGATCGGCTGCGACCTGCCGTCCTCCCGGTTCGCGGTGGACGCCGCGGGCGAGTTCGACGACGTGTACGCGGCGGTCGCGATCCACCCGAACGAGACGACGGGCGTCAGCGACGCCGTCCTGGCCGACGTCGCCCTGCTCGCCGCGCACCCCAAGGTCCGCGCGATCGGCGAGACGGGCCTGGACTACTACCGCGACTGGGCGCCGAAGGAGGACCAGCACCGCTCCTTCCGCGCCCACGTCGACATCGCCAAGCGCACCGGCAAGGCCCTGGTGATCCACGACCGGGAGGCCCACGACGACGTGCTGGCGATCCTGGAGGAGGAGGGGGCGCCCGACACGGTCGTCTTCCACTGCTACTCCGGTGACGCCGCCATGGCGCGGGTCTGTGCCGATCGCGGCTACCTGATGAGCTTCGCCGGGAACGTCACGTTCAAGAACGCCGAGCCCCTGCGGGAGGCGCTGCGCGCCGCGCCGCTCGACCTGCTGCTGGTGGAGACCGACGCGCCGTTCCTGACGCCGATCCCGCACCGCGGCAAGCCGAACGCCTCGTACCTGATCCCGCACACCGTCCGAGCGATGGCGGAGGTCAAGGGCGTCGACCTGGCGGAGCTGTGCGCCGCGATCGCCGCGAACGGGGAGCGCGCCTTCGGCCCCTGGTGACCGGTGCGGGTCCGGCCGGGGCGGAGCGGATCCCGGGGTGGGCATATCGGGCAAATGGGGCGAGTGGCGGCGTTCCGGTGGCGGAGACGGGCGGGGGCCTCTAATCTCTGGCCGTTGGACGGGCGCCCCCCGAGCCCGGCTCCCTGGAGGAACTCCCCGTGCCTTCCCCATCCGTGCCGCGCGAGCGCGCCGCCCGCGCGCTCGCGCCCCTCGCCGTCCTGCTGGCGTCCGCGCTGCTCGCCTCGGCGTGCGGCGGGGACGGCGGCTCGGCGGCCCCGAAGCGCGGCGTCGTCGCGGACGCGCCGCGCACCACCGCCCCCGCGCCGCGCAAGATCGTCATCGTGGTCGACGCGAAGAAGACCGAGACCATGACGACCGGCGCGACCGTCGGCCAGGTGCTGGAGCAGGCGAAGATCGCGCTCGGCCCGCACGACCTGGTCGAGCCGGCCGCCGACAAGCCCGCCGGCGACGTCATCAAGATCATGCGGCTGCTGTCGGAGCCGGTGACCAAGGTCGTGAAGACGACCGCCCCGACGGTCCGCAAGAAGAGCTCGTCCGTCGCGCCGTGGAGCGAGAAGGAGCTGCGCAAGGGCCGTCCCGGCATCACGATCGTGAAGGTCGCCTACGTCCGGCGCAAGGGCCGCAAGGTCGTGAAGGTGCTCGCGAGGAAGGTCAAGCGCAAGCCCGTCGCGCAGATCATCGCGGTGGGGCCGAAGTCGGCGAACAGCGGCTCGGTGACGCAGTTGAACTGGCGCGGCCTCGCCAACTGCGAGTCCCACAACAACCCCAAGGCCGTGAACCCGGCCGGGTACTACGGCCTCTACCAGTTCTCCCTGGCGTCGTGGGCGTCGGTCGGCGGCTCGGGGAAGCCGTCGGACGCCAGCTCGGCCGAGCAGACCTACCGGGCCCAGCTGCTCTACAAGCGGGTGAACGGCCGCTGGCAGGGCCAGTGGCCCAACTGTGGGAAGTTCCTGTTCTCCTGACCGGCGCCCGCGGGGCCCTGGGGACCGGGCCCGCGCGATGACAGGAGAGACTTGACGCATGGGGGACACCAGGGGCCTGCTCGGGCCGGCGGACGTGCGGGAGCTGGCCGGGCGGCTCGGCATCAGGCCGACGAAGACGCTCGGGCAGAACTTCGTCATCGACGCCAACACCGTCCGGCGGATCGTCCGGGCCGCCGAGCTGGACCCGGGCGACGTCGTCATCGAGGTGGGTCCCGGGCTGGGGTCGCTCACGCTGGCACTGCTGCCGCGGGTGCGGCGGGTCGTCGCCGTGGAGATCGACCCGGTGCTGGCCGCCGAGCTGCCGGCCACGGCCGCCGCCCGGGAGCCGGACCTCGCGGAGCGCCTTGAGGTCGTGCGCGCCGACGCGATGAGGATCGCGGAGCTGCCGGGGCCCGCGCCGACCGCCCTCGTGGCGAACCTGCCCTACAACGTCGCCGTCCCCGTCGTGCTGCACCTTCTGGCGACGCTGCCGTCGCTGCGGTCCGCGCTGGTGATGGTGCAGGCCGAGGTCGCCGACCGGATGGCCGCCGCGCCCGGCTCCAAGATCTACGGGGTGCCGTCGGTGAAGCTCGCCTGGTACGGGGAGGCCCGGCGGGCCGGGGCCGTCGGGCGCGCCGTGTTCTGGCCCGCGCCGAACGTCGACTCCGGGCTCGTGGCGTTCACCCGCCGCGACCCGCCGCCGACCGGGGCGTCCCGGGAGGAGGTGTTCGCCGTGGTCGACGCCGCGTTCGCGCAGCGCCGCAAGACGCTGCGCGCGGCCCTCGCGGGATGGGCCGGGTCGGCGCCCGCCGCCGAGGAGGCGCTGCGCGCCGCGGGCGTCGACCCGCGGACCCGGGGCGAAGCGCTGGACGTGGCCGCCTTCGCCCGAATTGCCGAGTATGGTCCTTCTCGCCGGGGTGATCTCTCTCGACCCCCCGAGGCCAGAGCTCCCCGCGGGGGATGAGACAGCATCAGCACGAGCCGGAGGTCGATGTGAAGGCGCGTTCGCGGGCGGCGCGGACCCGGATGCCGATCGTGGGGACGGCACTGCTCGCGATCGCGGGCACGATCGCCACGGTCGCGGCGGGCTGCGGGGGCGGCGCCGGCGCGGCACCCAAGATCACGACGACGGCGCGGGCGGGCGTGGCGCCGGTCCCGCCGGGCCAGGGGGCCTACTTCGGGGCGTGGGTGCCGCCGGAGGGCGGCCTGCCGTCCGCCTCCGCCTCGGCGTCCCCGTCCGGCTCGCCGTCGGAGTCGCCGTCGGAGTCGCCGTCGGAGTCGCCGTCGGACTCCGGGGCGCCTTCGGGGTCGCCGTCCGGGAAGGACGCCGGCAAGCCGGGCATGGCGCCCGTCGCCGGTTTCGAGCAGCGGCTCGGCCGCCGGCTCGACATCGTGCAGAGCTACCGCGGCTGGAAGAGCGACTTCCCGGGCGCGCTGGAGAAGTCCGTCGCCGACGGCAACCGCTACCTGCTGCTGACCTGGGACGGCGGCGACGCCCGCGAGATCGTCCAGGGCGAGCACGACGACCTGATCGCCAAGCGCGCCCGCGCCGTCAAGGCCCTCGGCAAGCCCGTGTTCCTGCGCTGGTCGCGGGACATGGACAGGGCGTCCGAGCAGAAGCGCGTCCACTCGGCCGCCGACTTCACGGCCGCGTGGAAGCACCTGCGGGCGATCTTCAAGCGGGAGGGCGTCGACAACGTCGCCTGGGTGTGGTGCCCCACCGCCCGCGGCTTCAACGGCGCGAACGCGGGCTCGTACTACCCCGGCGACGACCAGGTCGACTGGATCTGCGCCGACGCCCAGCCCGGCGCCGACTACGACTACCGCGACCTGTCGGAGGCGCTGAAGCTCTTCACCGAGTGGGCCCGGGGACGCCACAAGCCCATCATGATCGCCGAGTTCGGGGTGCCGAAGTCCTACGGCCCGCGCCGCGCCGAATGGCTCCGCGAGGCCGCCAAGACCCTGCAGGACCCGCAGGTCAAGGCCGTCGTGTACTTCAACTCCGACGAGCAGGCGAAGAACGCCCGCGACAGGCGCCGCTCCTACTCGGTGACCGGCGACACGCACGCGATGTCGGCGCTGCGCGAACTCGCCACGACGCCGTACTTCAACCCCCGCAACCTCCCCGTCACAAGCGGCGGCTGAGGGTCCCGTAGGGTTTCGCGAGTGAACGCAGTGACGGTGCGGGTCCCCGCCAAGGTGAACCTCCAGTTGGGCGTCGGGCCGATCCGCGACGACGGCTACCACGACCTCGTCAACGTGTTCCACGCCGTGTCGCTGTTCGACGAGGTGACGGCCGAGCCCGCCGAGCGGCTGGCGGTGGAGGTCCGGGCGGCCCCGCACTCGCGCGTCGCGGTCGGCGGCGTCCCCACCGGCGAGGACAACCTCGCCGCCAGGGCGGCCCGGCTCGTCGCGGCGCGCCTCGGCGTCGAGACGGCCGTGCGGCTCTCGATCCGCAAGGCGATCCCGGTCGCGGGGGGCATGGCGGGCGGCAGCGCCGACGCCGCCGCCGCGCTCGTCGCGTGCGCCCGGCTCTGGGACGACCGCGAGGAGCCCGTCCTCACCCGCGACGACCTCATGGAGCTCGGCGGCGACCTCGGCAGCGACGTCCCGTTCGCGGTCCTCGGCGGCACGGCCGTCGGCGTCGGGCGCGGGGAGCGGCTCACCCCCGCCCTCACCCGCGGCGCCTTCCACTGGGTGTTCGCGACCGCCGACGGCGGCCTGTCCACACCGGCCGTCTACGGCGAGTGCGACCGGCTCCGCCTGGCGGCGGGGGAGGCGGCCGCCTGGCCGACCGTGTCCGAGGCGCTGATGACCGCGCTCGCCACCGGGGACGCCAAGGCCCTCGGCGCCGCGCTGTCCAACGACCTGGAGCCCGCCGCGCTGTCGCTGCGCCCGTCGCTGCGCCGCACGCTCGACGCCGGCCGCGAGCTCGGCGCGATCGGGGCGCTCGTCTCCGGTTCCGGTCCCACCTGCGCGTTCCTCGCCGAGACCGACGAGGACGCCGCGGAGCTGGCGGACGCGCTGGACTCGGCCGGTGTCGCGGAGCAGATCGTCCGGGCTCACGGACCCGTCCCCGGGGCCACAGTCGTCTGACAGGACGGTGGGACGGCCCTGTCCCGGTAGCTGCCATCGTCACACAAGCGAACCTTGCTGTCGCAGAGCGCGTCTTCTATGCGTGACACCGGTTCCTCCGGGACTGACCCGACCGGCGAGGTGGAGCGATGACGTATCTGTCCGGGATGCTGAGCCTCGTGGCGATCGTCGTGATGGCGACGCTTGTTCTGCTGGCGGTGCGCCGCGACCGGGCTCTGCGCCGCAACGCCCCTGACAAGGTGGTGGCGGCCTCCGCGGGAACGGGCTCCCTGCCCGGTTCCGCCGTGCCGGGCCCCGGGGTCCCGGGCCCCGCCGTGCCGGGGCCCGTGGCGCCCGGCTCCGTGGTGCCGGGGGAGGCGGGCGGGCAGTAGGCTCGCCGCGCGGCCGGAGACCCGGGCCGCCCTGATCGATCGGTTCGCCTCCCACGGATTTCGGAACCTAGCGAAATGGCGCGTCTTGGCATGCTGACCCCCTTGATCCTCCTGCTCCTGCTCCTGGTCGTCGGCGTCGTCGTGGTGGTCGTGGTGGTGCTCGCCGCGAACTCGTCGAAGAGCAAGAACTCCGGCGCGGCGTACGGGCCGCCCGGCGCCCCGTACCCGCCGCAGCCACCCGGCCAGTACGGCCAGTACGGGCAGCCGGGTCAGCCGGGCCAGTACGGCCAGCAGGGTCAGTACGGCCAGCAGGGTCAGTACGGCCAGCAGGGTCAGTACGGCCAGCAGGGTCAGTACGGCCAGCAGGGCCAACCCGGTCAATACGGGCAGCCGGACCAGCCGGGGCAGTACGGCCAGCAGGGCCAATACGGGCAGCAGGGCCAACCCGGCCAGTACGGGGAGCCGGGTCAGTACGGGCAACCGGATCAGCCGGATCGGCCGGAGCAGCCCGGGTCCTCGGGCATGGCGCCACCGAACTGATCGTCTGAGCGGGGCGCGCCGTGCGAGCGGTGCGCGCGGGGCCCTACGCTTGAAGGCGCCGTGAATCTGATCAATCTTGAGAACGTCGCCAAGGCCTACGGGCCCGAACCGCTGCTCGACGCCGTGTCCCTCGGCCTGGACGAGGGCGACCGCGTCGGCGTCGTCGGACGCAACGGCGGCGGCAAGAGCACCCTCGTGTCCGTCCTCGCCCGGGAGACCGAGCCCGACGACGGGCGCGTCACCCACGCGCGCGGGATCCGGCTCGGCTACCTCACCCAGCGGGACGCGTTCGCCGAGAACGCGACCGTCCGGTCCGTGGTGCTCGGCGACCGCGCCGAGCACGAGTGGGCGGGCGACGTCCGGGCCCGCGACATCCTCGGCGGCCTGCTCGCCGACCTCGACCTGGACGCGCCGCTGGCCGGCATGTCCGGCGGGGAGCGCCGCCGCGTCGCGCTGGCCCGGCTCCTGGTTCCCGAGTCCGACCTGCTCCTGCTGGACGAGCCCACCAACCACCTCGACATCGAGGCGATCGACTGGCTGGCCCGGCACCTGAGGGGCCGCAAGGTCGCGCTGCTCGTCGTCACCCACGACCGCTGGTTCCTCGACGCGGTCACCGACCGCACGTGGGAGGTCGTCGACGGGCGCGTCGAACGCTACGAGGGCGGCTACTCCGCCTACGTCCTCGCCAAGGCCGAGCGCTCCCGGATCGCCGCCGCCACCGAGGCCAAGCGGCAGAACCTGCTCCGCAAGGAGCTGGCGTGGCTGCGCCGCGGCCCGCAGGCGCGCACGTCCAAGCCCAAGTTCCGGGTGGACGCCGCACAGGCCCTCATCGCCGACGAGCCGCCGGCGCGCGACTCGGTGGAGCTGACCCGGTTCGCGACCGCGCGGCTCGGCAAGACCGTCTACGACATCGAGGACGTCAGCGTCCGCCTCGGCGACCGCGACCTGTTCCAGCGCATGACGTGGCGGCTCGGCCCGGGCGACCGGGTCGGTCTCGTCGGCGTCAACGGCAGCGGCAAGAGCACCCTGCTGCGCCTCCTCGACGGCTCCGTCCAGCCGGTCTCCGGCACGGTGGTGCAGGGCAAGACCGTCCAGCTCGCGCACCTGTCGCAGAACCTGGAGGAGCTCGACCCGGCCCGGCGCGTCCTGGAGTCGGTCGAGGAGATCCGCCGCCGCATCACCGTCGGCAAGCGCGAATGGACCGCGAGCCAGCTCCTCGAACGGCTCGGCTTCGCGGGCGACCGGCAGTGGACGCCCGTCGGCGACCTGTCCGGCGGTGAGCGCCGCCGCCTGCAACTGCTGCGCCTCCTGATGGCCGAGCCCAACGTCCTCCTGCTGGACGAGCCCACGAACGACCTCGACATCGAGACCCTCACCGAGGTCGAGGACCTTCTGGACGGCTGGCCCGGGACCCTCGTCGTCGTCAGCCACGACCGCTACTTCCTGGAGCGCATCACCGACCACGTCGTCGCGCTGCTCGGCGACGGCCGCGTGTCGCTGCTGCCCGGCGGCGTCGACGAGTACCTCGAACGCCGCGCCGCCGGGACCGCGCCCAAGCCCGGCGCGGTCCGCGACGAGCCCGCCGCGGCGCCGCCCAAGCCCAAGGCGGGCGGCCAGGACTGGAAGGCCCGCAAGGAGCTCGACCGCCTCGAACGCCGCCTGGAGAAGCTCGCCGGTCAGCAGGCCGCCCTCCACGAGCAGCTCGCCGCGCACGCCACCGACTATGCCAAGCTCCAGGAGCTGGACGCCCGGCTCAAGGAGGTCCAGGCCGAGGCCGCCGGCGTCGAGGAGGAGTGGCTCATGCTCGCCGAGGATCTCGGCTAGCAGGACGTTCCTGGCGGTTCGCGGGCGCACCGGGGCATCATGCCTGAATGACGACCTGGATCATCAGGACGAACGAGCCGGGCGACGGCCCGCGGCTCGCCGTCAAGGACGCGATCGACGTCGCCGGGCTGCCCACCACCGCGGGCTGCCGGGCCGTCGCCGAGCGCGCCGAGCCCGCCGCCGCGGACGCGCCCGCCGTCGCGTCCGCCCGCGCGCAGGGCGCCCGCATCGCCGGGAAGACCAACCTGAACGAGCTGTGCATGGCCGCGGACGGCGTGAACCCCTGGTCGGGCACGCCGGTGAACCCGCTCGACCCGTCGCGGGTGCCGGGCGGCTCGTCGAGCGGCTCCGCCGTCGCCGTCGCCACCGGCGAGGCCGACGTCGCCTTCGGGACCGACACCTCCGGGTCGATCCGCATCCCGGCCGCCTGCTGCGGCATCGCGGGCCTGAAGACCACGAACGGCCGCGTCTCCCTGGACGGCGTGTATCCCCTGTCGCCGACGCTGGACGTCGTCGGGCCGATGGGCCGCGACGTCGCCGCCGTCGTGCTCGGCATGCGCCTGCTCGAACCCGGCTTCACGCCCGCCCCCTACGACCCGTCCATGACCGTCGCGCGCCTCCGCGTCGACGGCGTGGACCCGGCGATCGACGCCGCCGTCGACGAGGCCCTGCGCCGCCTCGGCCCCGTCACCGACGTCACGTCCGAGCACTATGCCGACGCCGCCACCGCCAACGGCCTGATCATCAGCGACGAGGCCCCGCGCTGGAACGGGCGCCTGCTCGCCGAGCCGGACAAGCTGAGCGGCCGCATCGCGCGCCGCGTCCAGCACATGATCGACGTGTCCGGCGCCGGGATGCTCGACCGGGCGCTCGGCGTGCGGAAGGCGATCAGGGCGGAGCTCGACGCGATCCTCGCCCGGCACGCCGCCATCGCCCTGCCGGTCCTGCCGTGCCTGCCCCCGGAGCCCGATGAGGCGGACGAGTCCGACCTGGTCCTCACGACGCTCGTGGGTCAGGTCAACGTCGCCGGGCTTCCCGCCTTCGCCCTGCCCGTCCCGGTGCCCGGCTCGCACCTGCCCGCGTCCGTCCAGCTCATCGGCCCCGCCGGAGGCGAGGAACGCCTCTGCGCCCTGGCCGCCGCCCTGGAAGCCGCCCTGACCCCCTGAAACAGGGTCCTCAGCCGGGCGCGGGCCGGGCGGCCGGAAGGCGCTCTAGGCGCCTGGAGGTCGCACGACCCGCCGAGCCGGGCGGCCGGAGCGACACGACGAGAACCCGCACGGGCACAGCACACCAGCACCGTGGCGTGAGGATCGCCCGGCTCGTGACGGGGTTCCAGGGGGTCGCCCCCCTGGGAGATGCCCCCCTGGGAGATCACGCGTCGAAGGGGATGAGGAGGGTGCGCAGGAGGTCGGCCAGGGCTTCGCGCTGGTCGGGGGAGAGGCCTTCCAGGATCGCCTGCTCGCGGCGGAGCAGGTCGGCGAAGGCGGCGTCGACGCGGGTCAGGCCCGCCTCGGTGAGGCGGACCTGCACGCCGCGCTTGTCCTGCGGGTCGGGATGCCGCTCCACCAGCCCCGCCGCCGCCAGCCGGTCGATGCGGTTCGTCATCGTGCCGGAGGTCACCAGGGTCGCGTGCAGGAGGCGGCCGGGGCTCAGCCGGTAGGGGGCGCCCGCCCGGCGCAGCGCGGTGAGCACGTCGAACTCCCACGGCTCCAGGCCGTGGTCGGCGAACACGGCGCGCCGGGCGCGGTCGAGGTGCCGGGCCAGGCGGGACACGCGGCTGAGGACCTGCAGCGGCCGGACGTCCAGGTCCGGGCGCTCGGTGTTCCACGCCTCGACCAGCCTGTCGACCTCATCGCGCATGCCGCCACCCTACCTGTCTTGATATCGAGAAAGACGGGGCGTGATCAGCGGTGGGCGGCCAGCGCGGCGGTGATCCGCTCGGCCGCCTCCGGCGCCTGCCGGAGGCCCTCCCGGTAGACGGGCGTCCACCGCGAGCGGTCCCCGAGGCTCGGCCCGAACGCCTCCAGCGCCCGCGCGTCCGGGACGATCCGGAGGCCGCCGCCGCCCCGCATGTGGGGCATCGGCTCCACCGCGACGAGCGGCCCGGCTCCCCGCGCCAGTTCCGCCTCCGACCATCCGGCGAACGCGCCGTCCATGTAGCGGCGCCCGCCGATCGGCACCGGCTCGGCGAAGCCGGGCGCCGCGCTGCTCGCGGCCACCGCCAGCGACAGCGGGACGCCGCTCGACGCGTCCCACAGCACCGGTTCGCCCGACGCGGCGTCCATCCCGGTGATCAGCAGCCGTGCGTCCGGCCACGTGTCGGTCCCGACCAGGTACCGCATGCTCGCGTGGTGGCGTTCGGCGGGAAGCGCGTCCGCCTCCAGGGCCAGCCGCCCGATCCGCCGCCTGGCCTCGTCCGGTTCCAGTCCCGGGGCGCTGCCGACCTCGAACACCCGCGCCATCACCGAGCCGTCCGCCGGCGCCGGGGGGCCGCCGCGCGGCGGCAGCTCCTCCAGCGCCGCCAGGTCCCTGCCGGTGGTGATCGCCGCGCCCGCGATGGCGCCCGCCGAGGTCCCGACGACCAGGCCCGCCGCCGCCGGGTCCACGCCCGCCTCGCGCAGCCCCGCCGCCAGCCCGATCAGCCACGCCGTCCCGACCGGCCCGCCGGGGCCGAGCACCAGCGCCCATCCGCTCTCGTCGTCCGTCATGCCGGTGAGCCTAGGAGCGCCGCGGGCGGGGGCGCATCCGTCAGGCGACCGGCCGGCGGGACACGCGCGCCAAGACTCTTGACATCAAGATATGCGCCGGGCATGATGTTTCTTGATGTCGAGACAAACCGCGGCCGTGTGGGACCCCGCGCAGTACGGGGTCTTCGGCGACGAGCGCGCCAGGCCCTTCACCGAGCTCGCCGGGCGGCTCGGCGGCGCCCCGCCCGCCCGCGTCGCCGACCTCGGCTGCGGGAGCGGAGAGCTGACCGCCACCCTGGCCGCCCGCTGGCCGGACGCCGTCATCGACGCCTTCGACAGCTCGCCGGAGATGATCGCGGCGGCCCGCGCGCACGAGATCCCGGGGCGCCTCGCCTTCCGCGTCGCCGACGTCGCCGCCTGGGAGCCCGAGCGGCCCCTCGACCTCGTCATCTCCAACGCCGTCCTGCACTGGCTCCCCGAGCACCCGCGCCTGCTGCCCCGCTGGGTCGGCGCCCTCGCCCCGGGCGGCCGCCTCGCCTTCCAGGTGCCCGGCAACTTCGACGCGCCGAGCCACGTCCTGCTCCGCGAGATGGGCCGCTCCGAACGGTGGCGTGGCAAGCTCGCCCACCTCCAGCACGACGCCCCCGTCCTCGACCCGGCCGGATACGTGGACCTCCTGGCCCGGCTCGGATGCGCCGTCGACGCCTGGGAGACCACCTATGCGCAGGTGCTGCACGGCGAGGACCCGGTCCTCGAATGGGTCAAGGGCAGCGCGCTGCGCCCCGTCCTCACCGCCCTCTCGCCAGCGGAGGCGGACGAGTTCCTCGCCGAGTACCGCGAGCGGCTCAGGCGCGCCTACCCCGCCGCCCCCTACGGCACCGTGTTCCCGTTCCGGAGGATCTTCGTGATCGCCACCACCCCCTAGACGGGATGCCGCCCGCCCCGCCCGAGGGAAGCGACTCGTTCCCCTGCGGTGTGCCATCTCCGGCGGACGGGCGGCGTCCGCGAAACCCGGCTCGCGACCCGAGACCGGCGACCCTGCCGGCGGCCTCCCGGACGAACTCCGGGCGGCCGCCGGTGCCATGTCCGGAGGCGACCATGATCATCGGTGTCCACCACGTCCAGCTCGCCGCCCCGCCCGGCGCCGAGGACCGGCTCCGCGCCTTCTACGGCGGCGTCCTCGGCCTTGAGGAGGTGGCCAAGCCGCCCGAACTCGCCAAGCGCGGGGGCGCCTGGTTCCGCGGCCCGGGCGTCGAGATCCACCTCGGCGTCGAGCCCGGCTTCCGGCCCGCCCGCAAGGCCCACCCGGGCCTGCTCGTCGACGACCTCGACGCCCTCGCGGCGCGCCTGCGGGCCGCCGGCCACGAGGTCACGCCGGACGACCTGTTCCCCGGACACCGCCGCTTCCACACCGACGACCCCGTGGGGAACCGGCTGGAGTTCCTGCGGCCCTCAGGCTGACGGGTCGGCGATCTCGTCGAAGTCGCGCAGCGCCCGGCGGTGGACCTTCTCCGCCTTCGCCGCGGCCTTCCCCTCGGCTCGCTCGGCCTTGGCGGCGGCCTTCTCCGCGCGCTTCTCCTGCCGCTCCATCTCCTTGCGGCGGCGGCGCGGGTCCAGCGACGGCCTCGGTTCGAGCCCGGACAGGCCGTTCCACGCCAGGTTCACGATGTGCGCGGCCACGTCCTCCCGGTGCGGTTTGCGGACGTCCAGCCACCACTGGCCCGTGAGCGCCACCATGCCGACCAGGCTCTGCGCGTACAGCGGCGCGAACTTGTCGTCGTAGCCGTGCCGGTCGAACTCCTGCGCCAGGATGTGCTCCACCTCGCCGGCGATCTCGCTCAGCAGGCTGGCGTAGCTGCCGGTGCCCGTCCCGCCGTGCGAGTCGCGGACGAGGATGCGGAACCCTTCCGGGCGCTCCTCGATGTACTCCAGCAGCGCCAGGGCCGCCTTCTCCAGCTTGCCCCGGTAGTGGACGGCCGAGTTCAGCGAGTCGGTGACGAGGCTCAGCAGCCGCTCGAACTCCCGGTCGACGACGACCGCGTAGAGCCCCTCCTTGCCGCCGAAGTGCTCGTACACCACCGGCTTGGACACCCCGGCGGCCGACGCGATCTCCTCCACCGAGGTGCCGTCCAGCCCGCGCTCGGCGAACAGGGTCCGGCCGATGTCGAGGAGCTGCTCGCGGCGTTCCTTGCCGGTCATCCGCTTTCTGCGGGTCCTGGGAGCGGGATCTGTCACGGGATCAATTGTGGCGGTCAAACCGCCTGCTTCGTGCGCTTCGCGGCCAGCCTGTCGGGGTTCGGCCACCGGACGTCGCGGGCCAGGCGCATCTTCTCGAACGCCCAGATGATGCGCGCGCTGATGTCGACCTGCCCCTTCAGCACGCCGTGCCGGGCGCAGGTCGGGTCCGAGTGGTGCAGGTTGTGCCACGACTCGCCCAGCGAGGGGATCGCCAGCCACCACACGTTGCGCGACTTGTCCCGGACCTCGAACTCCTCCTTGCCGAAGGTGTGGCAGATCGAGTTGATGGACCAGGTCACGTGGTGCACCAGGGTGATCCGGACGAAGCCGGCCCAGAACAGCGCCGTGAGGAAGCCCGCCCACGACATGGTGACCAGGCCGCCGATCACGGCCGGGAGCAGGAACGACACCGCGACCAGGCCGGGGAAGGCCTGGTGGATGCGCCGGATGTCGCGGTCGTTGAGCAGGTCCTTGGCGAACCGCTGCTTGGAGGTCCGGTTGGCGTCGAACAGCCAGCCGTAGTGCGCCCAGGCCAGCCCCTTGGCGAGGGCCTTCCAGTCGTCGCCGAACCGCCACGGCGAGTGCGGGTCGAACTCCTTGTCCGAGTGCTTGTGGTGCCGCCGGTGGTCGGCCACCCAGGTGATGACCGGCCCCTCGATGGCCAGGCTCCCGGCCAGCGCCATGAAGATCTTCAGGCCGCGCGTGGCCTTGAAGGAGCCGTGGGTGAAGTACCGGTGGTAGCCGACCGTGATGCCGCCCGCGGACACCAGGTAGAAGACGGCCGTGAGGACGACGTCCGTCCAGCCGAGGAACCGTCCCCAGGCCAGCGGGACGGCGGCGAACAGTGCCAGGAAGGGCAGCGCGGTGAACGTGGCGATCAGCACCCGTTCTCCGTTGCCGCGCTGCTGGGGCGCGAGTTCGGGACGCCGCTGCGGGCGAGGTGGATCCATGGCCGGAGCTGTCGTCATGCGTCATCACTTCTTCCCGTGACTCGGGGCAGCCTTACCTACGCCAACGTAACCTACGAGTCCGTAGGTTGTGCAGATCCGAACAGTAAAATCAGCGGGAAACTGCCCCTTTGGCCACATAACACTCGTGCGTAACGGGGGTCGTCGGCCGCCCGCCGGGGGGCGGTGGGCCCTGGCCGCTCGACCGGGCCCGGGCCGACCGGCACGCAGTGTGCTTGCTCCGTGATACACGTTCTAAACCGATCCGGACAAAACGACCATGGAGGGCGACGGTGGGCGCGTCCGGGTGGATGGCCATATGAGGTGGGCCCTCCCGGGCCCGTGTCGGTATCGTGGGGGCCGGTCGGTTCGCGGCTCTGTCCGGACCCGTCTGCTTTGATCCGGCGTGGTGTAATTGGCAGCACAAGGGTTTTTGGTGCCCTTAGACAAGGTTCGAGTCCTTGCGCCGGAGCTGTCTGAGACGCCCGACCGGGTCCCCCGGGGTGGGCGGTGGGGTGACAGGAGCGAGGTGGGCGGTATCCTGCCGGTGTCGGGTTCGCCCCGGCCTGCCGTGTCGTGATGTCGCAGGTGGGCGGGCCCGCGACCGATCCCCGTCCGCGATGCCGAGGAGCCTCCTTGTGAGCGCTGCGAGCCGCCCGGCCGCCGTCATCGTCCTCGCCGCGGGCGAGGGCACCCGGATGAAGTCCCGTACCTCGAAGGTGCTGCACGAGCTGTGCGGGCGCAGCATGCTCGGCCACGTGCTCGCCGCCGCCCGCGAACTGGAGCCCGAGCGGCTCGTCGTGGTCGTCGGGCACCGGCGCGAGCAGGTCGTCGGGCATCTCGCCGAGCACGCCCCGGACGCCGAGGCCGCCGTGCAGGAGCGGCAGGGCGGGACGGGCCACGCCGTGCGGATGGCGCTGGAGCAGACCGGCGCGCTGGACGGGACGGTCGTCGTGACGAACGGCGACCACCCGCTGCTGCGGGGCGAGACGCTGCGGGCGCTGGTCCGGGCGCACGAGGACGAGGGCAACGCCGTCACCGTGCTGACCACCGAGATGCCGGACGCGACCGGCTACGGGCGCATGATCCGGGCGGCGGACGGCAGCGCCGAGGCGATCGTCGAGCACAAGGACGCCACCGAGGAGCAGCGCGCGATCAACGAGATCAACGTCGGGATGTACGCGTTCGACGGCGCGCTCCTGGCGGACGCGCTGAAGCGGGTGACGACCGACAACGCGGGCGGCGAGGAGTACCTCACCGACGTGGTGGCGATCCTGCGCGGCGACGGCCACCGGGCGGGGGCGCACCTGGCCGCCGACTGGGTGGAGACCCAGGGCGTCAACGACAAGGTCCAGCTCTCGCAGGCCCGCAGGCAGCTGAACGACCGCATCCTCGAAGCGCACATGCGCGCCGGGGTCACGATCATCGACCCGGCCTCCACGTGGATCGACGTGCACGTGACCGCCGAACCGGACGCGGAGATCCACCCGGGGACGCAGCTGCACGGCAGGACGCACCTCGGCGAGGGCGCGCGGGTCGGTCCCGGCTGCACGCTGACCGACACGACGGTCGGCGCCGGCGCGTCGGTGACGAACGCGGTGTGCGTCGGGGCGCGGATCGGGCCGGAGGCGTCGGTCGGGCCCTACGCTTACCTGCGGCCCGGGACGACGCTCGCGGCCGGGGCCAAGGTCGGCACGTACGTCGAGACCAAGAACGCCGACATCGGCGAGGGCACGAAGGTGCCGCATCTGACCTACGTCGGCGACGCCGAGATCGGCGCCGGCTCGAACATCGGCGCGAGCTCGGTGTTCGTCAACTACGACGGTGTGGAGAAGCACCGCAGCGTCATCGGGTCGCATGTGAAGGTCGGCAGCGACAACATGATCGTCGCGCCGGTGACGATCGGGGACGGCGCCTACACCGCGGCCGGCTCGGTGATCATCCAGGACGTCCCGCCCGGGGCGATGGCGGTCGCGCGAGGACGGCAGCGCAACGTCGAGGGCTGGGTCGAGCGGAAGCGGCCGGGGACGCCGGCGGCCGAGGCGGCCCGCCGGGCCCGGGCCGGCGAGGAGAGCGCGACTTAGCGCGCCCGAAGAGGACTGCCCCGCCTCAGGGCGGGGAGGTGGAGGACGACGGCGTCTTCCGGAACAACACAGGGCCGCCCGACCGGAGAGCGGCTCGACGACAAGACGACCCGCGCGCCGGCTCTTTGGTGCGCGGGAGTGGGGACGACAACCCACATGCAGGGCACGGTTCCATTGAGGGGGAGTTGTCAGAGGTGAGTGGGATAAAAACGAGCGGCCAGAAGAAGCTGATGCTCTTCACCGGCCGAGCCCACCCTGACCTGGCCAGGGAAGTAGCCGACAACCTCCAGGTCGAGCTGACGCCGACGTCCGCGTACGACTTCGCCAACGGCGAGACGTTCGTGCGGTTCCTGGAGTCGGTCCGCGGCTCCGACGCCTTCGTGGTCCAGAGTCACACGGCTCCCATCAATCAGTGGATCATGGAGCAGTTGATCATGGTGGACGCGCTCAAGCGCGCGTCGGCCAAGCGGATCACGGTGGTCGCGCCGTTCTTCGGCTACGCACGGCAGGACAAGAAGCACCGCGGCCGCGAGCCGATCTCGGCGCGGCTGATGGCCGATCTGTTCAAGACGGCGGGCGCCGACCGGCTGATCACCGTGGACCTGCACACCGCGCAGATCCAGGGCTTCTTCGACGGCCCGGTGGACCACCTGTTCGCGCTGGACCTGCTGGCCCGGCACTTCGAGAGCCGGCTGGACACCTCCCAGGTCACCGTGGTCGCGCCGGACGCGGGCCGGGTGCGGGTCACCGAGCGGTGGAGCGACCGGCTGGGCGGCGTCCCGATGGCGATCATCCACAAGAAGCGCGACCCGGACGTGGCCAACGAGGTCAAGGTGTTCGACGTGGTCGGCGAGGTCGCCGGCCGCACCTGCGTCGTGGTGGACGACATGATCGACACCGGTGGGACGATCGTGAAGGCGGCGGACGCGCTGTTCGACCAGGGCGCGACCAAGGTCGTCGTCGCGGCGACGCACGGGGTGCTGTCGGGCCCGGCGGTGGACCGGCTGAAGAACTCCCGGATCTCCGAGGTGGTGCTGACCAACACGCTGCCGATCCCGGAGGAGAAGCAGTTCGACAAGCTCACGGTGCTGTCGATCGCGCCGCTGGTCGCGCGTGCGATCAACGAGGTGTTCTCCGACGGCTCGGTCACGAGCCTGTTCGGCGGCCACAGCTAGACCTCGACCTCGGGCACGGCGCGTGCCGGCGGGCATGGCGGCGGGCTTGGCGGCGGCCATGGCGCCGGCAGGGCCGTGGCGTTGGGCGTTGCCGTGTTGGGCTAGACTTGTGCAACCGCGTATGCCCCAGGACGTTCAAGTGCGGTGCCCGCGAAGGGCCCGCACTCCCCGGGGAACGCAAACGAATCTTTGAGCGCGCCCGCCTTCGACGGCGCGCGAGGAACGCAACGCATCGTCCGTAGCGGACGTCCGATGCCGGACGGCCGTGGAAGCAACAACGAGGAGTTTTCGCCGTGTCCGAGGTACGCATTGCCGCCGAGCCGCGCACCGAGTTCGGTAAGGGTGCCGCGCGGCGCACCCGCCGGGCCGGCAAGGTGCCCGCCGTCCTCTACGGTCACGGCACCGACCCGCAGCACATCGCGCTGCCGGGCCACGACCTGATGCTCGCCCTGAAGACGCCGAACGTGCTGCTGACCATCGAGGGCCTCTCCGGGGGCTCCGAGCTGGCGCTGCCGAAGGACGTCCAGCGCGACCCGGTCAAGGGCTTCCTGGAGCACGTCGACCTGCTGCTGGTGAAGCGCGGCGAGAAGGTCGTCGTCGACCTGCCGGTCAACCTGGTCGGCGACGTCGTCGCGGGCGGCGTCGTCCAGCAGGAGCTGGTCCAGGTGTCGGTCGAGGCGGAGGCGACGCACATCCCCGAGGCCGTCGACCTGTCCATCGAGGGCCTGGAGGTCGGGACGCAGGTGCTGGCCGGCGACCTGAAGCTGCCGTCGGGCGTCACGCTGCAGGTCGACGCGGAGGCCCTCGTCCTGCAGATCGCCGACGCGACCGCGTCGGCCGGCGCGACCGAGACCGAGGCCGAGGCGGCCGAGGCGGCCGAGGCCGCCGC